>JAYUWZ010000222.1:0-4382 GCA_043753265.1 Verrucomicrobiaceae bacterium | reverse complement strand
GCAAGCCTGCTCTCTGTTTGTGGTACACCAATGCGGGTCGTGCATTGGACCGCGTGTGGTAGAGCGTAACGCGACACGCCTTTGGATGGGAGCGCGGGTGTGAAAAGGCTCACGTTTGTTTCGGTTCAAACGCTGATCACTGCAATGAACCAGCATTCGCAAGGCGAAGGCGGCGTCGCGCTTAGGGTTGCTGCTCGGCTCCGCTCGCACCCTGAGGGCTGCCTTCGGCAGGCTTTCTCGCTCCGCTCGAATGCCGCACGCACTCCAAGGCGCACCCATCGTTTCGTTCACGTACCCCTGACCTACGAACTGCCCGTGGATTCTTCAGTAGCTGGCTCCGAGGGCGCTGGAACCTCTGAGGTAGGTGCCTCCTCCGTGGGTATCTCCGCACTGGCCGTTTCCACAATGGGAGCTGCTGCCGCCGGGGTAGTCGGAGACACCGGGGCAGGGGGCTGCGAAGGCGGACCGCCGAGATATCCGGCCACCTGGGCCTGCACCTCTGCCACCTGGTCCAGCCGCAATTGAGGATCGGGAATGATGAACACCTCGCCGGATTTTGTGTGCTCGTACACGCGGAGCAGGGAGCCGTCGTCGCTGCGCTTTACCTCCACTTCCTTGAGCAACCTTTTGCGCTCCAGCATGAGTGCCAGGATGTAGCGGGCATTGGCGTGCTCCGCGGCGCCTTCCTCCATGTATTGGCGCAGCAAATCCTCCGCCGTCTGCTTGCTCACTGCCTCCTGCTGGGGGGGCGGGGGCGGGACGTATTTCGCGCGCCAGTGCGAGAAGGGCAGCACGTTTTCATTGCGCGCCTTGAATGCCTCCTCGCTCATGTCCTCGCGGCGAAACACGCCGTTTTCCATGTAGAGAAGGGTGTAAAAATACTCGCCCTCGGCAAACGCGCGTCCGGATGCGGCGCAAGCGTGGGAGCGGCTTTGAATGGTCCATTCGTTCGTCATTTTCCAGCAAAGGAGAGACTCGGCATTTCGCGGTTCGTCGAGCGCAGGTAGAGTAGATAGCAGCCTATGATTGCCAGCACGGCATCCGGGGTCCACGCGGCGACTTCCGCGGACACATACCCGCCTTTTCCGAGCGCGAGCATGAGGAACATCAAAAACAGATAGCCGAAGAAAATGAATAGGCTCGCTGCGACCGATGCCAGCACTGCGCGCCGGGAGTAGATGATGCCGAGCGGCGCCGCGATGAGCACCACGGAGACGCAGGCCAGCGGCAGCGACCAGCGGTGCTGGAGATTCGTGCGATACGGCGCGAGCTGGATGTCCGGGAAGTCCTTGTTTGCCGCCAGGAATTCCCGCAGTTCCGGCACGCTCATGTGGTCCGCCTCCATGGCAGTGCTCAGGATGCGGTAGGGTGTCTCCCGCCAGTTGTTGATGCTTCGTGCCCCACGCGGTGAGCCGAGCGGTTCCTTCGACCAATCCTCGATCTCGCCGACGATGCTGCCCTCCTTGTCATACTGGATCTTGCGTCCCAGCAGCAGCACCCACTTTCCATCGCGCGGCACGTAGTAGGCGCGCTGCGCCTGCCAGCGGATGGCGGGCTTTCCCTCCTCATCGAGCTGGGTGATATTCACGTCGTGCAGCGCCATGTTGCCCTCTTTGTCGCTATCCACCTTGCGTATGAACCAGACGCGGTTTGTGAGCCGGTCCTTTGCGAGCAGCGATTCTACGATGGAGAGGGAGTCTGCCCGTTTGTCGCCCTTGGTGATTCGCTGCATGTCGGCCTTCTGGATCGAGGTGGCCTTGGGTGCCAGTTCGTAGTTCAGCCACACGCACAGGCCCGTGGCGATGAGCCCGCAGACAAAGAGCGGCATGAGTACGCGCAGCACGCTGCGCCCCGCTGTAAGCATGGAGATGATCTCGTTGGAGCGCGACATGCGGCTCAGCGAATACAGCAGCGCCAGTAGCAGGCCGATGGGCATCGACAGCAGGACGAAGTGGGGGAGCTGGTGGAGGTAATACACGCCGACCAGCTTCCACTTCGCCTTGGCCTCCACGAAATCGGTGAGGTTGTCGTTCAGATCGAACACCAGCAGGATGCCGAGGAAGGCGGCAAAGCAGATGAAGAACGGCTCCAAAAAGGTGCGCAGGACGTAGCGGTCAAGCAGTCGCATGTTTAGCTCTTCACAACACTCGCTATCCGCCGCTGTGGAAAGCGGAAAGTGGGAGGCAGGGGTGGCCGGGGTGCAATTTAAAGTGAGTGAGGTGTAGGTGAAAACGGAGCTGAGATGGCACATCCAGTGAAGTGAGGCCCTTCGGCTCGTTCCTCGCTCAGGGTGACGCTTTTTTAAAGGAAGCAACCTGCCACTGAATACGAGCGGTTCCCGGCCCTTTAATACCAATACCTCCCCCACTTAATCGCACCCGTGCCAAGTATGAAATAAGCACAGCCTACGCGAACTGCGCGCCGCCTGTCAGTAGGCGCTTTTTCATGCGCTTGCCATCGGCCATGGTGAAAAGGTGCTCCCTGGCGACCAGCGCGCCGTGGGTCACGATCTCCGAGGTTTCGCCGGTGATCTTCTCCTTCTCCATTTCCTGCCACTTGGCGAGGGCCTCGGGAGTGGTGGCGCTTTCTCTCCAGAATTCCGCGACATCGTACGCCATCTCGCGGCAGCGCTTCTCCACGAATGCGCGGTCGAGACCAGTGAGCAGATTGCCTTCCTTCGGCCCGGCCCCGCGATCGAGGAATACGCGGTGGAGAGCCTTGAACGCCATCGGCTGCTCGATGGGCGTGAGCCGTGCCACTTCACACACGGTCTCGTGGATGGCATCGTCCTCCCATTGCGCGGGCAGAGCGTCGGCGAGCGCGTGGAGAAAGGCGCGTTGCACGTGGGAAAGCTGGGAAGCGTCGCAGCCCTCCGAGGGCGGCTTCGCGGTTGTGATAGTTGGGAGCGCCATTGGTTAGCTTTCGTGGTTGGAGGTTCGCCCGCTTTTCACTTCGCCGCTTCTTGGGAATTCAATTCTCGCACATAAATATTCCCAAACTCCACATCGCCGCCCACGTCGAGCAGGCCTATCGGACCGCGATCGGGAACCTTGGAGCCGAGCATCCTCGTCCCACTCGCACCGCTCAATTTGTCGCCGGTTGGTTTGAGAGGCTCTGTGCTGTAAGAAACATTGCCGCCCTTGAGTGTGATGATGAACCGTTCCCATTTTCCTGGTCCGGATACTGGAAGGATCAATGCAGTTTCGAGGTCGCTCTGCCCACGCAGCAGCAAACCGGGTTTTTTATCCGCCGCAGTTTTGCCGAGCTTGCAGTCGATGATGATCTCGCAATCGCCAAAGGCTTCTTCGGTCCACAACGGCTTGCCGGGTTCGCCTGCTTTTTGCACGAGCTTCCAGTCCGCAGCCTGCCAGCGCTCTGGCGTTTCCGTTTTCCACCCGCCCAGGTCGATTCCGTTGTAGAGCGTGCGATGGCCTTTTGCCTCATCCGCCGTTTGCTCTGGTGTGGCCTTGCCGCCGGGGAGTTCCTGGATTTTCACCACGCGCCACTCGGTGGGGGAGCCTTCGCTCTCCAGGCCGATGTAGCCTTTGCGCCAGTTGCAATTTTCGCCGCCGCTCACTTCCTTGCCATTTACGCTGAGCCGCAGCACGCCGTCGCGGCATTCGATGCGGTAATGGTTCCACTCGGGTGAGGGCTTGCTGCGCTCCTCGCTGGGAAAGCTGCGCTGGCCGTTGTGCCGTCCGAAGGGCTGCATCGTGGAGCCGTGGATGGGGAAGACGTCGCCGTGTGTCGTGTAGCTCTTCGTATTGCCGTACCCGTGGTCGAGCACCTGCACCTCGATGGCGCGCAGGAAGGGCTGGCCGGTGGCGGCGAGCGGGGAGGACCAGATGAAGATGCCCGCATTGCCCCCAGCCTTCATGTGCCGCCACTCCACTTCCATGATTAAGTTCTCGTACATCTTTGGAGTCCGCAGGGCGGCCACGGGCTTGCCTGTGCATTTGATCACGCCATCCGCGACGGTCCATGTTTCCGGGCCGCCATTTACGTTCACCCAGTTGTTCAGATCCTTGCCGTTGAAAAGGTTCACCCATTCACCCTCCGCAGCATGGGTGGGGATGGTGAAAGCAAGGGCGGCAAGGCAGGCGGCGATTTTCATGGTGGGCAATGGAAGGACACGGAAGCGTGTCGCGGAAACGACCGGCAGGCACCGCGCGTATTTGAAACAATGTAGCAGTGGCGTTTTGTGGGGGTGATTTAAACCCGGATGAACTTGGGTCATTCGGCGTTGCGAGCGATGGGCGTAGGGTAGGGTGGAACCTCACTTCGCTGGCTGTGCCATCTCAGCTTGGAATCATAACGCGTAGGGAAGGCGGAACTGAGATGGCAATACAAGTGAAGTGAGGTCCTTCGACTCGTTCCTCGCT
>JAYUWZ010000221.1:0-1945 GCA_043753265.1 Verrucomicrobiaceae bacterium | reverse complement strand
GACGGTGTCGAGCGAATCGGCTCCCAGGTCCTCGATGAAGGAGGCGTTTTCGGTGACTTGCTCAGGATTCACGCCGAGTTGCTCGACGATGATGTCCTTGACTTTCTCTGCGATAGATTTTTCAGACATGGCTAAAGGTAGGTTTTGCGAACGGGCGGGTGCTTTAGGGGTGCACTCACACGAACGCAACACGGAATTGAGTTTTTTTTCCCATGGCAAGCATAACATTGCCCGCGGGGAATAATGATGAGGTGCAGCAATGACACGAAAACTGCCGCGCCGCCATTGCCAATTCCTGTGCACACGCTACACCACACGCTGCATGAGTGACTCGCCCGTGGAACTTGATCTGAAATTTTTGCCCGACTGGCTGAAGGAAAGCCCGTCTAAAAACCGCTATGCCGACTTCGAAGGCGAGAGCGCCGATTCGCGTCGGCGCGATAGTTTCGGCGGCGATCGCCGTGGTCCGCGTCCGCAAGGCCGTGGCCCCGGTGGACCTGGAGGCCCCCGCCCAGGCGGCGGTGGCCCGCGTCCGGGTGGTCCGGGTGGTCCGGGTGGTCCGGGTGGTCCGGGTGGTGGCCCGCGCCCGCAGAGTCGTGGCCCAGGAGGGCCGCCAAGTCGTGACGGGCAGCGTGGTGGCCCGCGCAGGGATGATCGTGGCCCACGCCAGGACCAGCGCGACCAGCGTCCGCCGCAGGAGCCGCGCCGGCAGGTCGTGCGGGTGGAACTGCTGCCCGAGCACGCGGCAGGAGTGGGAATTTCCAAGCAGATCAAAACGAGCGCCCGCGCATGCGGCGTGTTCCGCGTGGCAAAGATGTTTCTCGATCGGCCCGAGCGCTACCGGGTGCGCATCTCGGCGCTGGACCCGGCTGCGAAGCTTTTCCAGGCGGGTGACGGCCCGGTGTCCTTTGACCGCGCGGAAGTGGAGCGCAGTGCTTTCCGCGCAATGCGTGCGGACTACTACGTGACGGAGACGATCCAGGGCGAGCCGCCCAAGGGGAACTTCATGACGGTGGCAAAGGATCGCTTTAGCGGTGCATTGCTCGGGCCTTCGAATCACCATGGGTATCAGGCCGCGCTGCGGAAGCTTTACGATGAGCGCTACAGCCGCCGGCTTGAGTGGGATGCGTTTCTCCGCAACATCGAGAACGTGAGCGACCCCGCTGCCATTGAGCAGTGGAAGCAGCAGGCGAGCAGCGTGACGGTGATCAAGACGAAGGTCCCCGAGGGCGAAGAGGCCCAGACTTTCAAGACGGACTACGATGCCGAGCAGCACTTCAAGGCGACCCACCTGCCATCGATCATCAAATCCGGTCACACGCTGGACGTTGCCGGGCCTGCGGCGATTGCCATCCAGGATCGGAATATCTCGTTTGGGGTTCGCGATGCCGTGGAGCGCGAGCGCCGCGTGCCGCTGGGCATCGTGAATGGACTCCGCCCTTACTTCAGCGAAGCAGGGCTGCACCTTTTCAAATGGAAGCGAAAGATCCTGTTCGCGTCCGCCATTCGCCCGCAGAGGCATCCGGCGGATACGACGTTCAGCGATGGCATGAGCGCCATCCTGACGACCGTGGGGGAGCAACCCGGCATCAAGCGCCCGCAACTCGCGGCAAAGCTGCTTGCCGGACTAGCTGCGGATTCCCCGGACGCCACGGCACGCAAGGAAAGCCTCGCATCGGATCTCCATTATCTCATTCACATCGGCTACGTGGTGGAGTTTCAAAATGGCTGCCTCGAGCTTCCGCCAGGGAAGAAGGAATCGCAGCAGGAACACCACTCCGAGGAGCACAAGGTGGACGTTGCCGCCGAGATGGAAGGCCTCTCGGACCAACCGCCCCAGCAGTCCGAGCAGGGCAAAGGCCAGCGCGAGCGCGGCCCAAGGCCTGACCAGCGCGAATCAAGGCGCAACGAGTCAGTGAAGGCTGCTGAGAGTGCGGAAGTGGCT
>JAYUWZ010000220.1:0-4386 GCA_043753265.1 Verrucomicrobiaceae bacterium | reverse complement strand
GAAGCTCCGTTGCCGTTCCATTCTCGTTTCTAGCACCTCCTTCGCACGTCGTCCCGCTATTTTACAGGGCTTCCCGCTTTATTCAGCGTCTCCTTAGGCTGAGTTGGAAGATAGCCGTCCATTCGCTTATCGGCGAATTGAATAGTCCGTATACCTACACTCATTTGCGTTCACTCGGCCAGAACGTACAGCCGCAATATACCGACATCAATCCGGCCCGCTTCTCAAGATTTTCCATCCGTTACAACAAATCGAGCAAAACGATCTGGATTACCATCATTGTCGTATATTTCTCCATCTTCGCCAATCACACGAGCATGGAGCACGCGTGCGACCTGAAGCATCTTCATCAATTCCTCTCTGTTGGGTTTTGTTACCATTAAATTGCCGTGTACCACATCAAGCCAAAATCTCGCTGCTGCCCTGTTGTAGGAATCGGGATCGGCAAACGCAATGTAGGCGCTGAGTGGTATATTCTCCAAGGGAACAAGGTCGGGATCGTTTGCAATTACATTCGTCCACTCTTCCGCCGTGATGAAAGGCCCGCGCCCAGTACACCAGTTGTCACCACGGGTTATGTAAATAGAGTATCCCATATTAATAACGTCCTCCCCACCCGCAATCCCTTCCAAAGGCGGTGTCGCGCTGACGCTTGCCACCGCACTCCATGTGCTCTGCTCGTTTCGGCGCGCCCTTAACTACGGCGCGACGGTCTCGAGGAACTTGAAGCCCCCGCCACCGATTTCGAGTATCACGGCTGACTTCGAGGCATTGCGCTGGGCGTCGATGGTGATTTTTCCGGTGATGCCGTTGTAGTCCTTGGTCTCACCGATCGCGATGCGAATCTTGTCGGCCTCGGTGCTGCCCGCACGCTTGATGGAGTCCGCGAGGATCATCGCACTGTCGTAGCCGAGTGCGGCCATGTCGTCGGGCACGTTGCCGTATTTCGCCTTGTACTTGGCGACGAAGGCCTCGGTCGCAGGTGCCTTGGCCTCGGCGCTGAAGTGCGAGGAGAAGAAGGAGCCGTCGAGCGTATTGCCCGCGACCTTGAGCAGCGAATCGCCCACCCAGCCGTCGCCACCGAGCAGCGGTTGCTTCAGGCCGAGCAGCTTGGCCTGCTTGGCAATGAGCGCCACTTCCCCGTAGTAACCGGGGATGAAGATGGCATCAGGCTTTGCGGCCTTGATGGAGGTAAGCTGTGCCTTGAAATCCTTGTCGCCCGACGAGTACTTCTGCTCCTTCACAATCGTGCCGCCATTGGCCGTGAAGTGCTTTACGAAATATTCGGAAAGGCCCACCGAGTAGTCCTGCTTCACATCCGTGAGCAGGGCCACGTTCTTCCAGCCTTTGCTCAGCGCAAACTTCGCCATCACCGTGCCTTGGAAGGGGTCGATGAAGCAGACGCGAAAGATGAACGGGCCGACTTCGGTCACCTTCGGGTTCGTCGAGGCGGGCGAAATCATGGGAATGCCTGCCGCCTGGCAGATGGGTGCAGCTTCCAGCGATTTGGAGGAGGCCACCTCGCCGAGCACCGCCACCACTTTGTCCTGCGTGATGAGCTTGCGCACGATGGTCGCGGGCTGGCCGGCTTGCGACTGGTCGTCCTCGGTGATGAGCTTGATCTTCTT
This sequence comes from Verrucomicrobiaceae bacterium, assembly GCA_043753265.1. Taxonomy (GTDB): domain Bacteria; phylum Verrucomicrobiota; class Verrucomicrobiia; order Chthoniobacterales; family Chthoniobacteraceae; genus SXWH01. The sequence goes on along the minus strand of JAYUWZ010000220.1, from coordinate 2,758 downwards.
CCCGAGCACGCCGCCCGCAGCGTTGATTTCCTCGATGGCGAGTTCCGTGCCCTTGTGCGAGCTCTGGCCGAAGCTGGCATTGCCGCCCGTCAGCGAGGCGTATTCGCCGACAGGAATGACATCCTGCCCCAAGGCCGAAGCCACAGTGCCAAGTGCCAGGAGCGTGCTGAGGAAAGTGGAGCGTTTCATTGGTGACACATTCTTTAGCGCGAATTTTGCGGGTGAGAAGCCAGAAGTCTGATTTCCACCCAGCCTTTCCAAAACGTGCTCTTTGCCATCGCGGAGCCTTGCCAGATTAATTGCCTTGTACAACAGTCCGCGCCCCGATGTCCGTACCCGCATTCAAGAAACTATCGATCCTCATGGCCGCGTACAATGAGGAGGAAAGCCTGCACCTCTGTGTGGAGGCCGTGCTCGCAGCACCGCTTCCCGGGGGGTTGGATCGCGAACTCATCATCGTAAATGACGGCAGCAAGGACGAGACTTGGGCCGTGATGCAGGAGCTCGCGGCGAAGCACCCGGACAAGATCCGCATCTTTGCCCAGCCGCACAATATGGGCAAAGGCGCGGCCATCCGGCGTGCCATCCAGGAGATGAATGGCGACCTCGCTATCTGGCAGGATGCCGACCTGGAGTACGACCCGAACGAGTATCCCAAGATGCTCGCCCCGATTCTCGATGGCCGGGCGGACGTGGTCTTTGGCAGCCGCTTTGCAGGGGCCGAGCGCAAGGTGCTGCTCTTCTGGCACACGCAGGTGAATAAATTCCTCACGTTCCTCAGCAATGCGCTGAACGACACGAACTGGACGGACATGGAGACGTGCTACAAGGCGTTCACCGCTGCGGCGCTCAAATCCATGCCGCTTTTCAGCAACCGCTTTGGCATCGAGCCGGAAGTCACGGCCAAGGTCGCCCGTAACCGCTTCAACATGTTTGAGGTGCCCATCAACTATAACGGGCGCGGCTACGACGAGGGAAAGAAAATCAACTGGAAGGATGGAGTGGCCGCCCTGTGGTACATTTTCAAATACCGTTTCAGCAGCAAATACAGCGACCCCGGCAAGGTGACGCTCGACGCCATAGAGCAGGCGCCGAAATTCAACCGCTGGATGTATGAGAGCGTGAAACCCTGGCTCGGAAAGCGCGTGGCGGAGCTTGGCTGCGGGCGCGGAAATCTCAGCAATTTCTTCCGCACCCACGAGACGGTGATGCTCACGGATTACCGGGATGACTACCTGGATCCCCTCCGAACGAAGTGGGGACGCAAAAAAAATCTCGCCTTCCAAAAGCTCGATATGTCGCTGCGGGAGGACTACGCGGCGCTCACCACCTTCGCGCCGGACAGCGTGGTCTTCCTAAATGTGCTCGAGCACATCGAGGACGATCGTGCCGTGTTGAAGAATCTTTTCGACCATGTGCCGTCGGGCTGCCGCATCGTCGTCCTAGTGCCCTTTGGCATGGCGCTTTACAGCGAATTCGACAAGCAACTGGGGCACTTCCGCCGCTATGAAAAAGGCGAGTTGGAGAAGAAAATGACGGAGGCCGGCTTCAAGGTGGAGCACCAGTTTTACTTCAATAAAGCGGGCAAAATGGCGTGGTACGTTGTCAATAAACTGGGCAAAAAGAAGGCACTCACGCCCCTGCAGCTCCGGATCTATAATTTCCTTACCCCCGCTTTTCGCGTGGCAGACCGGGTTCTTCCAGGTACAGGATTGAGCACGGTGGCGATTTGTCGCAAGCCGTAGACTCAAATAATGCAAAAACTTCCATTCAATCAGCTCGGCCTTCCGGAAGAGCTGCTCAAAGCTGTCGCGTCGGTAGGTTACGAGGAGGCCTCGCCGATTCAGACTGCTGCCATTCCATTTCTACTCGAGGGCCGCGACGTCGTGGGCCAGTCCGCAACGGGCTCTGGCAAGACGGCTGCCTTCGCGCTGCCAGCCATCGCCAAAGTCGACCCGGCCAAGAAGGTTCCGCAGGTCATCGTGCTCTGCCCCACGCGCGAACTCGCCATGCAGGTGGCCGAGGAGGTTGCGCGGCTCGCATCCTTCAAGCGCGGAGTGCGCGAACTACCCATCTACGGTGGCGCCAGCTACGAGCGCCAGTTTGCCGGCCTGAAGGCAGGCGCGCAAATCATCATCGGCACCCCGGGCCGTGTCATCGATCACCTGGATCGCGGCACCCTGAAACTCGGTGATGTGAGCATGATCGTGCTCGATGAAGCCGACCGGATGCTCGACATGGGCTTTGCCGAGGACATGGAGCGCATTCTCGCCGCCGCTCCGCCCACCCGGCAGACCGTGCTCTTTTCCGCAACGCTGCCACACATCATCAAGCGGATGATCGAGCGCTACACGAACAACCCGCAGCACGTGCGCATCGTGGATACCGCGCTGACCGTGCCGGCCATCGAGCAGAGCTACTATGAGGTAGACCGCCGCTCCAAGCTGGAGGCACTCTGCCGCCTCATCGACATCCAGGATTTGAAATCCGGCATCATTTTCTGCGCAACGAAGATGATGTGCGACGAACTCACGGACCACCTGCTGGCTCGCGGCTTCAGCGCCGACAAGCTGCACGGCGATCTCGCCCAGACGCTGCGCGCCCGCGTGATGAAGCGCTTCCGCGACGCACAGATCGAATTTCTCGTGGCCACCGACGTCGCCGCCCGCGGCCTCGACGTGGACAATGTGCAGGTGGTCTTCAACTACGACCTGCCGCAGGATGCCGAGGACTACGTGCACCGCATTGGCCGCACGGG
>JAYUWZ010000219.1:0-1947 GCA_043753265.1 Verrucomicrobiaceae bacterium | reverse complement strand
CGCCGCCTGCCACTTGACGATCAACCTCCCCTTTGTATTCTCCGCCCCGATGAACAGAATCCTCTGCATGCTCGCAGCCGGCGCATTGCTCGCCGGTTGCGCCTCCACATCCACCACCTCGTCCTCGGGCTCCTCGCCCCGCGCCTCTGCCAAGGCCCGCGCAGCGCAGCTCCGCGAAGGCATGACCCGCAACCAGGTCGAGCGCCTGCTCGGCGCGCCTAATGAAGTCGACCACGACGACGGCTACTCCCGCGGCCACGGCTACATCCCCTACTACGGATGGCGCGGCGGCCGCTCCGGCGGCGAAGAGATCAAGTGGGAATACAAAAACATCGACGTCGAGGTCACCTTCCGCCGCGACCACCGTGGCGAGTGGGTGGTGAAAGAGTGGGACCGCTAAACGCGCTCCTATAGTCTGACCTTTTCTCAAAACGGGACGCCCGCAAACCGCGCGGCGTCCCGTTTTCTTTTTGAAACGGAACCGGTAAAACTCCTGCGGGCAGTCCCCCGCGAAGCGCCCCAGTTTCGGGGAGCGCGACCGTCCCGGTCGCAACCCCGACGCGTCCCGCGTCGGAATGCAGCGCTTTATCTCACCTGCTTCGCTATAACGCACCCGGCCAGTCCCTCCTCGCTTTCCATCGCCCTCCCACCATACTCTGCACCGAAGATGAAATCCCACATGCTCATCGCGTTCATGGCTTCCTCTGCGACCTTGTTTGCTCAGGAACCCCGAACACCTCCACCGATTCCGCCGGAACTTGGAAAGGCATTGCCCAAGATATACCACACCGTGACCCGGGAGAAGGTGGAGCAAAGCCTCGGTTCAGAATGGATCGATGTGGGCCACGAGATTTGGAATAGCCGCTGCGGTAGCTCCTATATCAGCCGCGAGCATCCCGGCATCCAGATCGACATTTGGTATCGTTGGAGCGGCACCAATAAAAGCCCCCGTCCGGCGGATACTGTGATACAACTTCCCCAGATTACCCGCACCTCATTAGTGCTGCCCGCCGACAAAGCGAAGCGTCAGGTAAAACCAAAAACCACCCGCTGAGCTATTCCCCATGCGCCACACAGTAATCCTTCTATCAGCCTTCGCTGGTTGCTCGAGCGAGCCTGTCCGACAACCCCAAAGTTCTCAGGTATCCGTCACTGCGCAGGCCACCACGCCGAAAGCAGCTCAGCGGAATCCGGCGAAGCCACAACAGGCCGGTTTCCTCGGCCTGCCGGACAACGCGAGCCGCAAAATTGGCGACGACTCTCCCGACTCCGCATACAAAAGCATTCCCACAATCTCGGAAGTCCAATTGCGCACTTATGACGACTACCTGGCAGATAAGAAGTTCGGCAGGATCAGCACTGAAGAAGTGCGCGGGGACTACCTCTACTATGCCGCCCTAGGCGGACTCCATGCAGGCAACGGATACTTCTTTGTGACCTTCCGATACAAAGCGAAACTCCCGAAGTGAATCCACGCTGGCACCAGCGGCGGGCTTCAGTAAGAGATCACGGCAAGAATGATCGCTCGTACCGAGGCCAATTTCTGGAAGATATTCGCCGTCCTGGCGCTCCTGGCCTTTTGGGTCGGCAGCTGTGTCGTGGACTTTGTTAAAATACGGGCAGATCCCCCGCCAAAGATCAAACAAATCGCCAAGTTCAACGGTGCAAACGGCGAACAACTGGAATGCGAGCTCCAAGCGGGGGAATTCTTCGTAACGGTCGTTGGGGTGCGGGAAGCGGGGAAGTCCCCTGTCTATTATCGCCTATCCAGTTCTACCAAACCGATTGCTGGTTACCTTGAATTTCGCGTGTATCCGCACGAGAAAACGGGGGCATGGTTTGAAGTGAAGAGCGATGACGACGTGCAATGGTCCTACCTCGATCTGGTGAATCGCCGCTTTCATAACTCGTTCGGAATAGCGAAGCGCGCCTCGGATTCGCCAAATA
>JAYUWZ010000218.1:0-1948 GCA_043753265.1 Verrucomicrobiaceae bacterium | reverse complement strand
AGATCGAATACACGGGGTACGTCATCCAATTGCTGCGCAAATCCGGTTTGTGCGCACGATTCCCTGGCGATTCGTTGTCACTACTAACGCGGGTGATTGACGATCAACAATGGGCACCGACGGAATTGGAGCAATGCTTGGATGAGATGATCCGAGCCGCGCCGCAACTTGTGCAAGATGTAAGATACCGGCGACTCAGGGAATATGTACGGAGGCGTGGGTGATGGCGGGCAGCCCGGTGGGAAGACCGGTATTGGATGGTGGGAACTGCTGCGGCTGGTGCTCCGCACACAGACCGCGCTCCGATGTCGGGTTCGTGGCGGTTGTGGGTGACAGGGAATCCAGAAACCGGGATTGGAGGTCGCGGTGGTTGTTTCCAATTCGAAGTCGGCGCTGTCGCCCACTGCAAGGGAACGATTCGCAGAGGTCGCAGATGGGCACAGATGGCTCAAGTCGGCGGGTCTTGGGAAATCTGTGGTCATCTGCGACCTCTGCGGATCCCTTTATGGCGCTCCGTGGGTCATCGCCTGCGAGTGGCAAGTGATGGAACTCGAAGGAATGCATCAGAGGCGCATCCTCCCCGGTGGCGGCGTTCCCGGTGGTTTCCCAGCATTTCCGCCTTGCCGATTCCGATTCATGCGCTCACCAACGTGGGGTACTACGTAATTTTAGCATGGCCGAAGAAAATCTGCGCGACGCAATCAAGACGATGATGGTGGAGAACCTGATGCTGAAGATCAGCAAGGAGGAGATTCGCGATGACGTCCCCCTATTTGGTCCCGAAGGCCTGGGGCTTGATTCCATCGACGCGCTGGAACTCGTGGTGAGCATGGAGAAGCGCTTTGGCGTGGGGGTGCCAAACTCGGAAACGGCGCGGCAGGCGCTGGCCACCGTGAATTCGATTCACGACTATATTGTGTCGAAGCGGGCGGGTAACTAAGCTGCTGATACTTGCAGTGCACGGGAGCGTTACCCACGCGCTCGACAAGGCGCTCAAAATATAATCACAGTCAACCAATGAACAGGTTGGACTGGCATGTGGAAGCCCCTCTCGGAACCTCTCCAAAGGTAGAGTCGCAACTATACTGGTTTCAGTCGCGCCTGGCGGAGCAAATGGGCTTCTTCGGCGCAAAACGAGGGGAAAACCGACGAAACGGTTTCTACTTCACTCTGCTGCCGGCAACGCTTTCTGCAGTCGCAACGGTAAGCATCGGCATAAAGGAAGGCCTTGAAGGAGGATCGGCGTTTCTTTTCACCGTGATTGCACTCGTATCAAGCGCATCCGCAAGTGTGCTGGCGGCGTGGGAGGGCTTTTTCGGCAACAAAAAGCTGTGGGTGGTGTGCAATGAGACCGAGGCTGCCCTGTGGAAGCTGCGCGACGAACTCCACTTTAGGCTTCAGGATACACTCACCCCGCTCACAGACAACGAGATCAACCGATTTCACGATGATCTTCAAACGATCATCGCACATGCGGAAAAGGAGTGGTCCAGGGTGCGCTCAGGATAGGCTGCAATTGGCAGCGCTACTCCGGATCATTCACGGCATCGAGGACCTTGCGGAGGCGGCCGAAGTTTCGTTTGTGGGGCTGGAAGATGAGGCGGGGGAGGTGCGCGATGTCGGGCTCGCCGCTTTCGCTTGGGAGCGCGGCGCTTTGCTCGAATTTCCCACTCGCGAGTACGTCGGCAAATTCGGTGTCCATGCGCTGGACGTGCTTTTCCTCGAGCTTGTGCTGGAGGCGCACGATGAGGCGCGGCCCGAGCCAGCGGTAGCTGTGAAAGTTGCTATAAAAGTGGCTCACGTGGTCGGCGGCGCACTGCACGGAATCGCAGTTGTGGATGAGGTGGAAATCCTCGGGCGAGACGAGACGGTTGCCCAGCAGATGGTCGTGCAGGAAGCGCAGGAGTTCCTCCCAGTATTTGCCGCCCGTCTTGTCCACGAAGACCAC
>JAYUWZ010000217.1:0-1949 GCA_043753265.1 Verrucomicrobiaceae bacterium | reverse complement strand
GCCCCTCGGGGAAGTGCACGCTCTGCCGGAGTGCGATGGTGCTAGCGGGGAGATTGTCGCGATGCGCGCCACGGTCGGTGCGGTAGTTGTAAAAGTTCGCGTAGAGCGGGTAGGTCGTCTCGCCTTGGTTGCGCAGGAAGTTGGTGATCTCCGTCTGCGTCCATGCGGGATAGCGGTTCGCAAACTTCGTCTTCCACTCGGCGGTGTAGGCCGTGGGCAGGCCGATGAGGCTCCCGTTGGCGTGGTTGCACGCGGTCTCGAAATCCACGGCATGTGCGAGCACCTTGAAGTCATCCGTCCAGCCCGTGAATCCGCTCACGGCACTTGCGGCCACCTTGCCCACGGTGAGCTTGCCGGGCGTCACTTTAAAGAGTGCGGCGAAGGCGTCCTCCCATCGGTTGTAGATGATTCCGTTCAGGTAGAAATCGACCACGGTGTTTTGCTCGCGGAGCTGGAAGCCGAGATGCGCCCAGCCTTTCTCAGGCAGCAAATCGTCCAGCGCGTGGGTGCCGGCGATGACGGCGGGCAGAGCGATACGGTGGACGATCGCCCCAGTCGAGTTCACGTAAAGCACCTGGCTGCGACCATAGAGGCGGATGCTGCTGCCATCCGGGAAGGTGAGGAGCGCGCGCTCCGTGGTATCATTGGCAAAGCGGCAATCGACAAAGATGCCCGTGTACCAATCGTGATCGGTGACCACCACGCCCGCAGGCTGTGCGTCGACGGTGAACTCCAGGCCGATGCTGCCATTCATCCAGAATCCCTTGCCGTGCACGCCGCCGCTTGCGGCAGGCTCAAGACGTCCATTGCCCACGACGAGGCCGTGCTTGGGAATCTTCCAGCGGTCGCTCGTGGCGGTCGCGGCGTTCTGCAATTTGATCGGATTGCTGAACACATTCGTGGAGGTATTCCATCCGCTGTGATGCGTGAGGCTGTTGCCGCCAGTGCCGCTGAAGTTGGTGGGGAACGTGGTGAGCCCCGCCATGTTTGCGACGATGAAGGCATCGGGATCCACGTAGTCGTCGAACGTCAGCTCATCGGTCTGCTGGCCGTTGCTGAGCGGCCACACCACATCGCGGCGCGTGAGCGGGAAGGCTTCCTTGCGGTAGTTGAAAATGTTCTCCACCGAGTCGATGATGTTGCCATTGTCGTTTTCGCCCGCAGGCATGCGCTTGGTCGCGCGTCCGTAGCCGAGCAGGAGCTGGCCGGTCTCCGTTCCGAGTGGTCCGGTGTTCGGCTGATAGAGGCTCACCAGACGGTGCTGCGGGCCCGTGGAGGTGGTGCCAGAGGTGTTCGTGTCGCCCTGGCCCACGGCGTAGTCCGTGGCGTTGTTCAGGTTGTCGAGCTGCACTATTTTTCCATGGCTCCAGAGCCCTATGAATGAGACGAGCTGGTGCTTTCCGCCGTCTTCGCCCTGGAGGTAATCAGCGGGTTCCACGCCATTGGGATCCTGTGGGTAGCGGGCGTTGTCGTAGTTGCCGTTGGCGAGGAAGTGCAGCTTGTCGAAGCCCGTTTCGAAAAAGAGGTTCTTCGCCTCGCGATCGATCCACGGGTACGACGCACCGATGTCCTCCCCCGGCGGAATGAGCGTGCCCTCGGCATCGCGAAAGGGAGCCATCGCAAAGCCGAACTTGGTGTTGATGCGCGTGTCGGACGGCGCGAACGAGATAGGGATCAAATTACTCCATCCCGTGGGATCGGCCGAAGTGCCGGTGGGATAGTAGGAGTATACGATGTCGTGCCCGTGTCCCGAGGTGGAGCCCGCAGCGCCGGTGTTGGGGTTCGTCCACGTCATTGCGGGCGAGCCCACGCGCACAATAAGCAGCCGCCCATCACCCGCGATCACTGGTTCAAATGCGGACCCTTGGAAAGTGAACGTCGGCCCCGCCATGGTCGGCCCGGTCTTCTCGATCAGGCGAATGAACGCGCTCGTGGTCTTCGGGTTGCTC
>JAYUWZ010000216.1:0-1950 GCA_043753265.1 Verrucomicrobiaceae bacterium | reverse complement strand
CCTGCCGTCCTCGCCGCACTCCCCTGTGCGGCGCAGACCCCGCGCAAGGAAGCCGTGAGTTCCCTCGTTCCCGCCCAGTCGCGCGCGGCCACAAGCAGCATCACACCGGCCACGCCAGCACCCGTGCAATCGGTGCAACCCGCACGAACCGGCACGAGCGGCATCACGCCGCCACGCGAGGCCGTATCGGGAATCATAAAGCCCGGCGCGCAAAGTTCCCTCATCCCGGCAAAGCCCACTCCCACGGCAACCATCACGCCCGCCAAACCACCCGCCCCGGCCGTAATCGCAAAGCCCAAGATGGCAGCGCAAAAGCCTGCGCAAGCGATAATCGCCAAACCGTCGGAGCCTGCACCAAAACCCGCACCCGCAGTGATCGCCAGGCCTTCGGAACCTACGCCACCAGTAGTCGCGGTTAAGCCCGTTGAGCCACCCAAGCCGATTTTGGAAACACCGAAAGCACCTGCCGCAATCGTCGCCAATGTGCCAGTTCCCCTACCCCACGTGGTGTCTGTGGCAGAGCCAGCAGCAAACCCGGAGCCTCCGAAAATGGAGATCCCAAAAGTGGAAGCACCCAAACTGGAGGTGCCGAAATTAGAGATGCCCAAACCCGAAGCTCCCGTAACGCTGAGCATTCCCGCGCCAGAGGCTCCGCCCAAAATTGAACAGCCAAAGCTGGATGCCCCACCAATAGCCGAGCCCGAGCCGCTCCGCGAAAAGCCGGAGCCCATTCTGTCGAAACCCGTAGCTCCGCCGGCCCCTGTTTCAAAACCAGCTCCCGCAATCATTGCCATTCCCACTCCGGCAAAGCTCACCCCACCACCCGCCCCTTCCATAATGGAGGTCGCCGCCCTCACAAAAGCGCCAGAACCCCCGAGCCCATCGAAGCCAGCAATGGAGGCCTCGCTCTCCGTACCTCCCCCGCCTGCCACACCCGACTCTTCCACGGTAGCAATCGATCTCCCTCCGCTTCCCCCGTCGGAGCCAGAGCTGGTCAGAGCGCCGCCAGCCAAATCCTCCAAACCAAAGCTATCGCTCGCACCACCTCCCACCCCGCACGCGGTGCGCGACGACCTCCGGCTTCCTCCCGCGCCAAAGCTCACGCAACCCGCGAACCCAGCACCCGAGCTGATTACCACACCTCCCTCCGACGCACCCGCGCCATCGATCGCCTCGGAGCCCGATCAAATTGCGCCCGCCCCGCCGCTTGCACGCAAGGCCCTGCCGTATGCCGCGACCTTCGGCGACGATCCCGATTCCGAATCCCTCGCCGCCGAGGTGGCCGCGATTCTTTCCACCACGCCGCCGCGTCCACAGCCAGCAGCGGCCCGGCGTCCCACGGTCGTGAGTTTTCCCAGCGAGCAATTCCTGCGCAGCGCCAGCGCCGGCCTGGAATCATTGCCGGAAGCCGATCGCGCAGTGGCCTTCCAAAAGATCATCGAGCGCTACAAAGCCATGCGCGCCGAGGAAAAAGCGCAGCGGCGCTGAGCGTGTCGAAATTGCGAATGCACCAATGCTGGAGCAACAGGCGCCCGCCCATTTTGGAGCGTTGTCTGTATGGCCGTTGGACGTTGAGCGTTGAATGTTGGGCGTTGGACGTTTCCTTTCCGTATTGAATCCGCGCGCCCCTGCCGCGTAGGTTCCGCGCTCCAATGCTCGACATCGCACTCATTCGCAAAACACCAGACGCCGTCAAAGCCCGCCTCGCCGCGCGCGGTGGCTCCGCGCATGAGCAGATCGACCTCGTCCTGCAATGCGACACCCGCCGCCGCCACGCCGAGACGCAGCTCCAGCATTTGCAGGCGGAGCGCAACCGCGTGAGCAAGGAAATCGGCGCGAAGAAAAAGGCGGGCGAGGACACCTCGGAGATCGAGGCCAGCGTGCGCGCCATGGCCGACGACATGAAGCGCCTCAACGAGGAGGCCGCCACGTTCGACACCGAGCAGCGCG
>JAYUWZ010000215.1:0-9244 GCA_043753265.1 Verrucomicrobiaceae bacterium | reverse complement strand
GCCAGGCGACCGGACGATCAAACTGATCGAAATACACAAATGCGTGGTGGGGGCTGTAGCACTTGTAACGCATCTCCCGTTTTCCATCGGGAATCGGTTCGATAAGCCCGCGAATCCTGTCAGTCTGTTTGGCATCCAGCCTTTCCACTTTCTCCACCGACGGATTGATCGCTCCGTTTACGAGGATGTCTGTCTCCCCGCCGTGGCCGTAGAGGTAAGCCTTCGCGTAGGCATACTCGACGCCGGGCCATTGGGTGAGGTCGGCGGCTGGGCTTTGTGCAATCGTAATGAAAAGCAAAGTCCACAGAAGGAGCAGGGGAGCGGCTAACTTGTGCATGGCCGAATACCTATCATATCGATCTGCGACCTAGCGAGCGAAGCCTTGGACTGCGGTGGCAGAGTGTAACGACGACACCGCCTTCGCTTTGCGTATGGTGGTTCATCATCGCAAAGAGCGTTCAAACAGGGGATCATCCGAGCCAATTAACTCTATCCCCACCCGCAATCCCTTCCAAAGGCGGTGTCGCCGTTACACTCTGCCACCGCAGTCCAAGGCGCGCCCCGCGCTTTCCACCCAGGTTTTGAATGGCCCGAGCGAATCCCGCTTGCCACCCCGCACACTTCCGTGAACCACATTCCCACACACCTGCTCATCCCATGAAACTCCTCCTTGCCCTCATCTTCGCATCGCTTGCCGCGCTCCATGCCGCGGATGCGCCGCTCACTTTCAACGACCCCGCACCCAAGCGCTACGACCTCACGGCTCGGGCGAGCGTGGTGGATCCGCGGGCGAAGGCGCATCCCGAGATCGATTTCCTTTTGGAAAAAGACGGCAAGCCGCAGGACGTGCAGCATGCTTCGGTGGACACGCGGGTGAAGCCGCAGGGCAAGCTCGTCATCTGGCTCATGGGGCACAACGGCCAGCTCTTCGAGCGCATCTCCGGCTACGGCATTCACGTCATCCGCGTGCATTATGCGAATGGGTGGTTTGGCAAATTTGGCAAGGAGCCTGCGCCGCCGGACGACAAGTTCCTCGGCAAGATTCGCCTCGAGGCTTCGACGGGTGAGGACTTCAGCGACGTCGTCACCATCCCCAAGCCCGACGGCATGGCCGAGCGCGCATTCCAGTTTGTGAAGTGGCTCGCAAAAGAAAACCCGCAGGGCCAGTGGGAAACCTTCCTCACGGCGGATAAGCAAGGGCTCCGCTGGGATAAGGTGATCGTCTCCGGCGCCTCGCACGGGGCCACCACGGCGGCGCGTTTTGCCAAGCAGGTGAAAGTGGACCGCGTCGTGATGTTCTGCGGTCCCCGCGACCAGTATGAGACATGGCAGGGGCTGCCATCCGCCACTCCGCCGAATCGCTTCTTTGGCTTCAGCCACGTGCTGGATGGCGGGTGGTCCGCCGACCACTACTGCCGCTCCTGGGAACTGCTCGGCCTCCGCGATTTCGGGCCCATTGTGAATGTGGACAAAACGCCCGCGCCTTACGGCAACTCGCGCCGGCTCATCACCGATGCCGACGTGAAGAACGACGCCAAGCGCGCCCACGGGGCAGTCACCCCCGGTGGCTCCGCTGTGAAGGATGCCGCGGGGAAATACATCCACGAGGAGGTGTGGCGCTACCTTTTCAACCACCCCGTCGAGAAAACCGGCCAACCCGTGCCGCATGATGCGGATTGCAAAATGGATCTGCGGCCTACTGCGAAGAAGTAATACTCCGTCGGTTGAAATCTGGACGATCCAATGTTTTTTGGACGATGAGGAAAACATGCTTTTCGGGGAGCTGATCGTATTCGAGGTGCCTGCAAACACAGCCTGCCTCGGAAACAATCTGGAGCGTCCGTGGAATGCCGGGGACGCTGTAGTACACCGGTGGCCCCATCGCGGAATCCCGCTTCTCCTCCGGCCCATCCAGCCCGCCCATCGTCCAGATGAATACGCCGCCGGGTGCCAGCGCCCCGCATAGCTTTCTCAGCACGCTCTCGTGGCGAACCAGCGGCACGTGCCAGATGCTGTCCCACGCGGTGATGAAATCATACTGCCGGGCCGGCAGCCATTCGCACACATCCGCATGGTGAAAGGTCACGTGCGGATCCCGTTCCCTCGCGAAGGCGATCATCTTCGCAGAAACATCAAGACCTTCCACTTCATATCCGTGACCCGCCAGCAGTCGGAGAAAGCGGCCACTGCACCCGGAGCCCACATCGAGCGCAGCCCCACCTGCCGGGCGAATCTTCAGCGCGTGCTCGTGCTGGCGAATGCCATTCGTTGCGAGATGCGGCTCCAGCCAAAGGTGCGCGATGGAATCGTAGCTCGCGGCAATCTCTGTGGGTTTCATATGCAGTAGCGCAAGCGGATGCGGCCCTCACAGCTGCCGGTAAAACACCGTGGTGCTGCACAGCCCGCCCTGCGGCCATAGCGCATAGTCCGGAATCTCGCCGCAACGCTGCCAGCCTAGACTGGAATATAGCCGCTCGGCGTCGCTGCCGGTCACGGTGTCGAGCACCAGCAGAGTCCTGCCTGCGTTGCGCGCCTCGGCCTCGATGGCCCGCATCAGCGCAGCGCCCACGCCCCGCCGCCGGGCACTGCGATGCACCTGCATCTTGGCGACATCGGCACGGTGCGGTTGATTATCGGGCATGGTGAGGACGAGTTGCACAGTGCCGACAATGCGCTGCGAAGCCGTGTCCTCGGCCACCAGTACAATGCGCTCGCCCCGCGCGGCACCGGCCAAAACACCCTCCCAAAACGCCACCGCCTTTGCGCGGTGCAGCGGGTGCATGAACCCGATGGAAGCACCGGCCTCTACGCAATCCATGAGCACATCGGCCAGTCCCTCCAGGACGGCGGGTTCGTAGGTGGCTCGGCGGATGGAAATACCGTTTGAGTTCATTGGGGTGAGGGCAAGGGTGCTCTCAATCATTTCGCCGTAGATTGCTCCAAGCGCTCTACAAGGGGGGTACCAAAGCGCCAGCGAGAAATCACGGAAACGTCCGTGGCCGTCGCCGGTCTTGATAAATCTGAATACCGCACGACCAGCGTGCGATAAAGAAGCAGGGAGTCGCATAACCACATCTCCATTTGCTTTTCCTGGTAATCGCCGCCGATCGGTGCGCCGACTGCGCTGTGGATTGCCGCGCGATCCATGCCCACGTGCGCGGCATTCCACATAGTGGGAAGGGGCGCAACAATGCGTGACCAAAATAGGGCGACGAGCAGCGCTAGCGCTGAAAGACCTGCCAGTGACCATCGAGGGCGTTTCATCGGCCGTTATTCAAATGAGCATCGGGTCGGAGTTGGAATGCCGGTGGGTCATTTGGCAAGAAATCTCATCCGAAAGGCCCTTAGAGCATAGCGAAGGCCAGGCCGATTGCCGGGGCGAAGCAGGCTAGAAGTGCGAAGGCGAGAAAGCGTGGAGTGCGGCCGTCGGGCTCGCCCGATGCCTTGTGCAGGAGCCAGGCAGCCCAAAGCCACAAAACGATGCCGCTTACGATAACGACCTCTGGGGGCCACCCTTTGGTCCCCGGGGGAGAAGGCTTGTCTGATGCGTTTACGGCTCCGGCACACACAAGGAACCATAACAACGGGAACCCCAGCGCGGCGCCGAACGCCTCATGCGACTTGGGCGCGTGCTCGCGGATTCGCTTTCGGAGTGGGTTTTCGTTCACGATCGGCGCGGGGTGAGTGTGTTCGCTACTCAGCCATTGTCAGGCCAATGAGTCATTTTTTCAATACCTCTACTGGCTTGGGCGCGGCTGAATATAAACGGACCAGTTCCTCCGCCTCGGCGTGGCTCAAGTGGCTCAGTTTCGCGCCGGACAGCGTAGTCTGCTCATCTGCTGCCGAGCGGGCAACCAGCAGCCCAAATGCTTCTTTCCGGGCGTCTGGGGTGAGTGTGTGCTTTTGGGTGAAAGTCTGATACGCAACGGCCATTGCCTCCCAAATCGCCACCTCTCGCTCTGGGTTGGCATCATGCTTGAATCCATCCAGCCACTGGTCGTGCGAACGCGGATAGACCTCTGCAAAAACGGGCTCGAAGCGCCGAATCCGCGCATCCATTTCTGGAGAGAGTGAGGCGTGCCGAATCGGCCCGGGCTGTATATTCTGCGGCGCGGCTGGCTTTATGTCTGGTGCTTCAGGCTGCTGCCGCATCATGAAGATTCCCGCAACAATGAACGTGAGCCCGATGGCGAGACGGAATGGAGAGATGCGCATGGAAAGTGATGTTTGGATCCTGGCTAGGTGCTGCGGCTGTCCTTCTTCGCGAGCCGCGAAAGGAAAACCTCGAACTCCCACAGGCTGCAGTAAAGGTCCCTTTCCTCCTTGAGCCGATCCCAATCGTCCGTGATTTCAAAAATCCCGCCCAACGCGCTTTTCGCAAGCTCGCGGATTTCCTCTATCTCGCTCAACGGGGCACGCCTCCAATAGTCTCGCAGCGAAAGCATTGTTCGCAGCAGCCCGCTGCTGCCAGTCCCATCGCTGGCTTCCGGGTCGGCGCGGAGACGCTCCATCAACAGCGGAATGAGCAATTCGTGATCGGTGCCGATTCCGAGAAAGGCAATCAATTCGCCATGGCTCCACTCCACGAGAGGGCGGCGGCGCAGTATGTGCCGCTGCTGCATCAGCGAACCACCATTCACAGGCGGTGGCCCCCAGTCCACGCCTGAAAGCTCGGCGAGGGATTTCTTGAAATCGATGGCGGCAGTTTCGTTCACAGGATGCAGTGGGATACTCCATTGATATCAGCGAGCACGCCAATTGAGTTTGCAATCCCTTCTCAGGTGGCTGCGATTACGTGATGCGGTCATAGGTGCCACGGGGTCCAATCCACCACCAAAGCAAACCCTCTGGATGATCCCTGGCGAGGGCACGATAGTTCAGTCCCACACAGCGGACCAAAATTCGCCAACCTTCTTGAGTCGGATGGATGGGTGCCGTGGATCGGTCTTGAGAAGCTCGAAATTCTTGTCGGCGAGTTCACGGATGGCGTCTGGCAACTGCTGGTAGTGAATCCAGAACTCGGAAGTCGTAAAGTGCTTCAAAGTGGTTTGCAGAGACCTGCTTCAAACTCTGCATCGGCGCGCTTGCCTGCGTCATCAAAACGCCCGGCTAGAATGTCTGCTTCAATCTGGCGATCCCACTGATCGGCGGCATACGCCTCAAACCATTGCGAGAAACGGGACAACTCTTCCGCTGAGAGGCGGGTAATGGCGGTTTCAATTTCTTGGACGCTCATACCGCAAAAACTAGCGAAAAATGGTGAATAAGCAATCGTCCATTCGGTCCACAAATCGCTACTCTGGACACCGCTCCGGCTGGCTGCATTTGCTCGCGGCCCGGCAATGCCGGATGACGACGATCTGGCAGTATAGAATCCAGGCCAGCATCAGCGTCGCCAGCACCGCCAGCAGAGTGAAAACGAAAAGCACCCGCGACTTGCGCGCGTCCAGCCTCGCTTGCAGTGCCGCGATGTCTGCCCGCACCTGCTGAACGCTGGCCAGCACCTCGCCCAGCCGGGTGTCGATACGCTGTGCGAGCCCGGTGAGCGTGGTGACGGTCTCGGGGGGCAGGTCGCCCGCCTTTGCCAGCACCAGTGCCCGCAGCGTGCCGCGCAATTGCGCTGAGTCCGCGTTCAATCCTTCGAGCCGGCTGAGGCTTTCGTCCAGCGCCTCCAGCCGTGGAGCACGATCGGCCATCATCGGCAGCGCGCTCACCAGGCTCACCGCGTTGGCGATTGCCCCCACGGCATCCCGCACTGGAACGAGTGCCTGCTGCATTTGCGCGATGCGTGGCGACAGGCGCACCTCCAGGCGCTCGCTCAGTGCGCTGAGCACGGGGCTGTTTGCCTCCGCCCGCGCGCCCACAGCGGTGATGGTCTCGGCGGCCTGCCGCACTTCCACCCGGCTCTTCGCGATGAGGTCATCCAGCCGGGCCACCCCGGCATCGACCACACCGACGGCGTTTGCCACGAGGCCAAACCCACTCATCGCAATCTCAGCCGCCCTCCGCTCAACCAGCCATACGCCGATAATGGCGGAAAGGCTCAGGCCGATGAACAACACGGCAATGGCGATGGCGGCAGAGCGGGTTGTTTTTGCGAGGATAGCCATGCAATTTTAGAATTCAGTGGTCTGTGCCAGGGCAATCATTCTCTGGGTCTTCACCCAGTATGCGAGCCTTGAGTGCGCCGAGGTTTGAGAGGGCATTCTCTACCGTAGCAGCCCAATCGTTGCTGCCGACGACAACGGCGAGATAGGAAGTCGTCTCAATCTCCGTGTCGAGGGGGAAGGCATACTCGATGAAATACCAAAGGGCTTCCTCGATGGAATCGTCGCTGTGCCACGTGCTCATCAAAGTGAAGCCCGGTTCGACACCACCATCTCCTACATGGACCTCGTCGAATATGTCGTGAACGCGCTGACAATCAGGACCCCACACGCAAACCTGAATGAGGCCCGAGGCCAGGAAATGCCCGGCGACGCGGGCAATCGTATCCGCGTGCATGCCATGAGCGTCCGCAGCGATGAACAAGACGGTATGGGGTGAAGGCGGCACAATGTGTTCGAGAGCCGCGAAATCTGGAACAAACTCGGAGAAGAGCGGACACTCTGGAGTGGGGTTGATACCGTGTCTGTTTATAGGAAACGTCCTTCGTTCATTTGGCAAGGACCTGAATGGCGTCCCCGACACGTATAGTGCCGCCGACGAGCACATCCGCTCCGATGCCCGTCTGCTTTGCCAGATACTTGAAAATCTCCACCCTGCCGGAAAGTTTCACGATGTGGGAGCACGGTGGCCATGCCTTGCGTCCGCGGAAAACGGCTTGCTCTCCGATCTGAAAGTTGCGGCCAACTAGCGAGTCCAGATCGGTCCCGCGCGTGAGAATGTTCCGACGCAGTTCCCTGGGATCCATCTGCACGCCATGGCTTGCGGCCAGGGCAGTGAATGGCTCCTCCTGAATCAGTGTCACGTGGGCGTCCCACTCGGGGACACCGGTATAGAAGCCCTTGCCCGTGGCATAGCGGTCACCGGCGATGCCCTTTCCCGCGATGGCCTCGATGCTTTCGTGACTCCTCATCGGAGCGATGGTTTCAAGTGCGGTGAAGATGGCAACGATCATGGGGTCAGGCTAGGCCTTGGGGCGCCGGTCCTCGTGATAAAGGAGAAACTCGGAAATGTCGTGAAATCCGCCCCACCGGGCGTAGCACTCCGCACGCACGGCAGCCACGCCGGCATAAATGTTTGGGTCTGCGCCACGGGCAATAAGGAGCCGTACCATGTTAAAATCGCCCTGCCGGGCAGCGAGGCTCAGCGGGGTGAACTCCATCGCATAGGACTCGTGCACATCGGGGTCGGCGCCAGAGTCGAGAAGCTGGTTTGCAATCTCATACTCGCGATGCCAGCAGGCGTAACTGAGTGCCGTCCAGCGCTGGGAGTCTTGCGCGTCCACGGGCACGCCGGAGAGCAGGAGGTCAAAGAGTTCGCACAAGTCGCCTGCACACGCTGCGCGCATCAGAGGCGTGCGGTCATCGACGGGATCGGGACGGGAGGAAGGCATCGCTACAGGCCTGACGAATCCAAGCTCCGCCACGCGCGGAGAATGAAGATGGAGCATCCAGCACGACAGCCAGAGCCATTCGACGCAGCAACAGGTTTCTCGGTGGCCATGTTTTCAGACAATCTCGCGTCCTTGATAGTAAAGCTGGCCGAGTCTCGCAATCGCGAGCTCCGGACACGACAGAACCCTGCGCCAAATGGTTCGGATTCTGTCGTCTGAAAATGCCTTGTGGTACCGGATCTCGACTCGATCGTGCATCACAATCCCAGCCACCGCATTTCCGCGATAATCATCCTCATAACTCAATCCGTGCGATTTGGAGTCCCTATGCTGCTGCGTCGCCGGGAAGAAAAATATACAGCTCTCGTTGAGGATAAACTTCAAGGTCCCCTGCGTGTGTTCTAGCAAATCAGCGTTGATGATGTGCATCGTTTGGGAAGTGGCCTAACGGCGCTGTCTCCTCATACACAGTGAAGTCATTTGGCGAAGTACGCTGCCCACGCCAGCATAAGAGATTTAGCGCCGAACGAACCGAGCTCAACGACAGCCAGAGCAGCCCGCTGCAGCGCATGGTTAGGCGCGTTTGTGTGTTGAGAGAAACGTCTCATAGTTGGCGTGATGCTTACGCTCGGAAAGATAGCGTCGATACGCTGGAATGTGAAAGCGCGATTCGGCGATCAGCTCCCGATCATCTTCGTCTGCGCCCATTTCCATTGCGAGTCGTTCGTAGCGGGCAAGCTCCTCGAGCAGCTCGTCGCATTCTTTGATCGTGGCACTATCATGGCCGTACAGCACACCAGCCGGCAACTCGTGGAGTGCGTAGTCGAAGTGGGAACGCATCAGAATCAGGATGCGCTTTTTCGCAAGGCTGTCGTGTGGATCGTCGCGAACGGCTTGCAGCAGCAAGTCGAATTCGGTGCGCTGGTTCTCCGGCAACTCGTCCGCACAGGCCGCAGAATGGTAGAGTGATTGGGCGAACCCCGCCAGCCATCGGGCTGAACCTGGGAGTGAATTCTGGATGCCGACTCGCAATGCCGGGAAGATTACCGCGCGAAATAATGGAAAGCGAACGGGAGTCTCGTCGCCCTCGTCCACGATGCGCTGGGCAAGTTGTCGCGCCCACGGGTGCCAAATCTCGATGGGAAGCTGCAACAGTGCATCGATGAAGCGATCGAGCGCGCCAAGAGATTCCTGCCGAATACGGATGTGTTCCGCTTCGACGTAAATTGTCCAAAGGCGTTCGGTTTCATCAGGGAGCATGGTGTAGCACCTAGCGCCCCAAGCCCAGTGTTTCCAGTCGCATTACTTCGGCGTGCCCTTCGCGGCTTGCTGTTCGAGCCAGTCTATTCCCTTGCGGATGTCGCCGAAGACATCGCCTTTCCACCCGTGGCCGCCCTCATACGTCTGAAACTCTACGGTGCCACCTGCCTTTTTGAGCGCGTCGCGTGCCGCCTCCGCTTGCGCGATGGGGATGAAATCCTGCGGCGAATGATAGATGAAATACGGATGGCCCTTCGCCGCGGATAGCGGAGGGAGCATCGCCGGCTTGAAAACCGACATCGCCACGAAAGTCCCCGTGATCCCAGACTTCCGGAGCAACGAAAATTCGTAGCCACTCATCCCGCTCGATGACCATGTCAGGCTGAACGAGTAGCGCGGGTCGAGCTTGTGCGCCTTGGCGAGCTC
>JAYUWZ010000214.1:0-4400 GCA_043753265.1 Verrucomicrobiaceae bacterium | reverse complement strand
TTGAGGGTGCCAGCGTCACGGTGGACAAGTTTGAAAATCTGCTCATCGCCAAGTCGCTCGTGGAAAATTTCTGCGCCGAGACCGGCCTCGAACTCGTGGAGGAAAAAGACACACTGGTCGGCAGCGAACTCGCCAATCTGCAGGCGCAGCACCCTTTCCTGCCACGCACCTCGCGGGTGATCCTCGCCGACTTCGTGACCATGGAAACCGGCACCGGCCAGGTGCACATCGCCCCCGGTCACGGCAAGGACGACTACATCGCCGGCCAGCAAAACGACCTGCCCGTGCTCTCGCCCGTGGACGACTATGGCAAGCTCACCGAGGACTGCGGCATGCCCCAGTGGGTGGGCAAGTATGTCTTCGATGTGAACTGGGAGATCGTCAAATTTCTGCGCGAAAACGGCTCGCTGCTCGCGATGCAGAAATACACCCACGACTACCCGCACTGCTGGCGCAGCAAGACGCCAATAGTCTTCCGCGCAGTGGAGCAATTTTTCATCCGCATCGACGAGTTCCGCGCGGAAGCATTGAAGGCCGTGGACGAAACGACCTGGGTGCCCGCCTGGGGTCGCAATCGCATCGCGGGCACCGTGGAGTCGCGGCCCGACTGGTGCATCTCGCGCCAGCGCACCTGGGGCGTGCCGCTCCCGGTCTTTTACGAGGAAAACGGAACGCCCATCGTGAGTGCAGACCTCGCCGCGAAAGTGGCCGATCTCGTGGAAAGCGGCGGGACAAATCTGTGGTTTGAGAAAAACGACGCATGGTGGGCGGAGCAACTCGGCCTGCCTGCGGGCACCTCGCGCCGCAACGACACGCTCGACGTGTGGATCGACTCCGGTGTCTCGCACCAGGCCGTGACGAAGCGCCACCCCGAACTCGCCGCAACAGGTGGTGTCGCGGACGTGTATCTCGAGGCGACCGATCAGCATCGCGGCTGGTTCCAGTCCTCGCTCATGACGAGCGTCGCCCTCACCGGCCACGCGCCCTACAAGACGGTCATCACCCACGGCTTTGTGGTGGACGAACTCACAAAGGAGAAGATTTCGAAGTCCAGGCAGGAGGAGAAAAAACCAGCCGACGCACCAGCCGCAAACGCCGCATCGGCCCCCGCTGCCACGGCCGAGGCCAAGCCCGCACAGGGCAAGAAGCAGGCCCCGAAGGATTACGTGAAACCGACCACGGCCGACTACTTCGTGGACAAATACGGCGCGGACAACGTGCGCCTCTGGGCCGCCTCGGTGACCTACACGGACGATGTGCCCTTCGGCGAAAAGGGCTTCGCCCGCGTAACGGACTACTACCGCAACTTCCGCAATGTGCTGCGCATCCTCATGGCAAACATCGCCGGGTTCGACGCGGGCTCCGCTTCGCTCGACGCCGCGACCGCCGTGGATCGCTGGATCCTCAGCAAGCTGCAAACCGTCATCGCCACGTGCCGCGCCGCCTACGAGGCGTATGATTTCCGCAAGGTCTTCGAGACGCTCAACCAATTCTGCACGGTCGAGCTCAGCGCGCTCTACGTGGATATCACCAAGGACCGCCTCTACTGCGACGCCGCAAAGAGCCCGCGCCGCATCGCCACGCAGGCCGTCATGCACGCGTGCTTCGACGCCGTGGTGAAGCTGCTCGCGCCCATCCTCGCCTACACCGCCGACGAAGCGTGGGAATTTGCGGGAAACAAAACGACCGTTCACCTGGAGAAATTCCCGGAACCCAACGCTGCGCTCCGCGACGAATATCTGGAGGCCAAGGTCGAGGAGTGGCTGCGCATCCGCGGCGTCATCTACCAGCAAGCCATCGAACCCGCCCGCCAAACGAAGGACATCGCGAAGTCGCTGGAAGCCGCCATCACGCTGGAGCTCCCGCAGGAGCAGATCGACGCCCTCAAGGCCGACCTCACCGAACTGGAGGAATTCTTCATCATCAGCGAGCTTTCGCTTTCCGCAGGCGAAGTGCCCGCCGCCAAAGTCATCCGCAGCGGCCGCACCCAATGCGCCCGCTGCTGGCGCTACGACGCAACGACAGGCCAGACAAAGGCCGACCTCTGCAATCGCTGCGCCGAGGCGGTGGCGTAAGCTGCCAGCAGTCCGCTCTACTTCTCCACACCCGCAGGTCGAACCGCCGTGGGCTTGATTTGGCTCAGGCTGTCGCCCAATTCCGCACGCATCTTCGCAGCCTTTTCCTGAAGTTTCGCAACGATGTCCGCTTTGGACTCGGCGAGGTTTTTGGTTTCACCGATGTCGTCCGCCAAGTCGTAGAGTTCCAGCCCCACGGGGATCTGGCGGTACTTTCCGGGGATGCCGTCCTTGCCCGGGGCCTGCCCGGTCATAGAGCGGGCCTTGTGGGGGAAGTGGAGTTTCCATTGCCCGGAGCGCATGGCCTGGAGCTGGTTGTCTTGATAGTAAAAAAACAGGGCGTCGTGAGGGCTGCGCGCATCCTTCTCACCGAAGAGCAGCGGACGGATGTCGAGCCCGTCGATGGGGAGCTTCGGCGCAGGCGCGCCGGTGATGGCTGCGAGAGTGGGCAGGATGTCGATGGTCGAGACCGGCTCCTTGCACACGCTGCCAGCGGGAATGCGGCCGGGCCAGCGGGCCACGCAGGGCACGCGGATGCCACCCTCAAAGCATGTGCCCTTGCCTTCGCGTAGCGGGCCGGAGACGCCGGAGTGATTGCCGTAGCTGAGCCACGGGCCGTTGTCGGAGGAGAAAAGGATGAGCGTTTTTTCCGCGAGACCGGTCTCGTCGAGCGCGCGCAGGATTTCGCCCACCGACCAGTCGATCTCTTCGATCACATCGCCATACATTCCCGCGCCGCTCTTGCCGTTGCGCTCGTCGGAGACAAAGAGCGGGACGTGCGGCTGGTTTGGCGCGTAGTAAAAGAAGAAAGGCTTGTCCTTGTTGCGATGGATGAACTTCACAGCGCGATCCGCGAAGCGATTCGTGAGTGGTTTTTGCTCGGCGGCATCCACATCCGCGTCCTCCACGGCTATGCCGTCGAGGAGGGGCAGCGGGGGAAATGCCTTCGTCTCCGGGTGCCGCGGCCACATGTCGCCGGAATACGGGATGCCCAGGTATTCGTCGAAGCCATGCGCAGCCGGCAGCAATTCCGCTGGCCTGCCAAGGTGCCACTTGCCCGCCATGCCAGTGGCATAGCCGAGATCCTTGAACATGCGGGGTAGTGTGCGCTCTGCGGGGTTTAGACCAATCTTGCTCGCGGGCGGCAGTGCGTTGCGGATGCCCACGCGCTCGTGGTAGGAGCCCGTGAGCAGCGCCGCACGCGAGGCTGAGCACACCGGGCTGGAGACATAGAAATCCGTGAAGCGCACGCCCTCCTTCGCAATGCGATCAATGTGCGGGGTCTTGTAACCCTTCGCACCATAGGAGCCCAGATCGCCGTAGCCCAGGTCGTCCGCGAAGATGATAATCACATTGGGCTTTTCCGCAGCGCGTGCGTGGGTGGAAAGCAGGAGGGCAAAAAGTGCGAGCAGCAGTCTCATTGGTTGGTTGTTAATCAACCTTTACGCGGACAAATGTAAGAGTCTCGTACGGATTCTTTTCGCCGGTCTCGTAAAGCACACCCACGCTGCCATCGCGCAGGATCGCCATGCAGGAGTATGCGGAGGGCCTGGGATCGAGGAGGCGCACGACAGACCAGGTGCGGCCCGCATCGGTGCTCGCGCGGAGGGTCATGGCCACGCGATGCTTTGGGTCATTGGGGCCGGAGAGCAGGAGGCTGCCGCGTGGGTGAACCAGCAGGCTGGCCATGCAGGTGGGATCGGTGGCAGCGAGCCAGTGAGGGCTCCATTTCCCATCGCTCCAGGTCGCCCACGCACGCTGGCCCGCGCCGGTTTCGTTGCGCATGGAGAGGAGCAGCGAGCCATCGGCCAGCTCGGCGATTTGCGCCTCGCTCGTGCGCGGTTCGCCGGGGATGGCGGGTGGCGACATCGTCCATGTGCTCCCGCCATCCGTGCTGCGGATGAAGCATGCATGGGGAATGTTGTCCGCCGCCTTGAACTGCGCGGGAATCACGATCGCGCCATCCTTCGTTACGATGCCCGCGCCGGGCCCCTGAAAACAAATGCGCCATGCGGGGTCTTTCACCTGCGGGGTGATGCTCACCGGCGCGCTCCACGTGAGTCCGTCATCGGTGCTGCGCGTGAGCACGATCTGCCCCGTCTCGTCGGGCGCCAGGCCCGGGCCGGAGCCATGCCACGAGCGATTGCCCCTCGACCACAGCGCCACGACATAAATGGTGCCCGTCCTGGGATCCGCGACGATGCATGGGTCGCCCACGCCGTTGCCCCGCGTGCCGGGTTCCGTGGCATCGTAATCGAGAATGCGCTGCATTTTGCCCCAAGTCGCTCCGTCATCGGTGGAGCGCATAAGTCCCACATCCACGTC
>JAYUWZ010000213.1:0-4401 GCA_043753265.1 Verrucomicrobiaceae bacterium | reverse complement strand
CCCCCTCCTCCCCCGCTTCATCACCCTCCGCTCACACCCATCGCCGTTATCGCCGATAATCCCCGACTCCGGAGAAACGTCCTTCGAGTCCATTCCGTCCATACAGTCCACCCCACCCATCTCTCGCGAAAACGCCCCGACCCACGAATCGTCTCACTTCTCACCTCTCACGTCTCACAAAACGGCTATTCCCCTTCCGCCCGACCTCCCCGAGCCAAATCCCAAAACCCTCGACGAGTGGAAGTCCCTCCTCCGAACCATGCTCAAATTCCGCCGCCGAGAAGCCGGCACTCGCATGACCGCCAGCTACGAAGCCAAGGTCATCCTCCGCGCCTATGAGAACGAATGCCGCGAAACCGCCGCAACCACCATGAGCGACATCCCCGACTACCCCCACCAATGGGCGGGCAACGCCTGGCGTATCGCCCTCCTCCTTCACACCACCGAAGTGGCCCTCACCCCTGACGCCTGGCTCCCCAATGATCCACCACCCAACCTCCCAGAGTTTAACATCATCGATTCAGAAGGCACCCCACGCCCAAAACCCGAATTTCCACCACATCACACCTGTTTTCCTGAAATCTCCCCCGAAACCGCCACCGCCGCAGTGGCCCTCATGCGCTGGTATGCAGAACACCAATTGAAACTCCTCACCCCCGCAAGAGAACGCCTTCATCTCGAACGCGACCCCATCCTGGCTCGCACCCTAATCACCCTGGAACGTTCTGGAGGACGACTCCCTTTGGGAAAACTCGCCCACAACCATAACATCACCAACTACGAAGCCCAATGCCTCGCCACCACCTACCCCCATCTCCTGCGCCTGCATCAAGACCCCATCCCCAAAAAGGGCCGGCCTACCACCTACCTCGCTATGGTTTCACCGCCCGCCTCGCATCTATCGCCGATAATCCCAAACTGCGCTCCCGCATCCTCAGTTGGTCCCACACTCCGCGATCTGCAATCCTCAGTACCCCACCCATCGCCGATAATGCCCGATCCGTTACCGCAATCTTCCAAGAACCCATACACTAAGCCTCATCTTTCGACATTCGAGCTTCGTCATTCCGTAAGTCCATCGCAGTTATCGCCGATAATCCCATCCCCTCTCGAGAACCCTCCGAATCACAATCCATCTCACGTTTCACATCTCACGTCTCACGAGCCCCAAGGACAATGAAACCACCATCCTCACGCTCCAATTTGCGAAGTCACCTCTCCCGCCGTCGCGCGGTGCAGCGTGCCGTCCGTGAGGCGGAGGAGGAGGTTGCCTTCGGGATCCAAGGATTCGGCGGTGCCTTCGAGGGTTTCGGTGCCGGATTGCAGTTGCACCCAGGTGCCGAGCAGGGCGCTGCGGCGGGTGGCTTCGGCGATGAGGGTGTCGCCCGTGGACGCGGCGGGGAGGCGGGTGGCGAGTTCGTGGAGGATGGCGGCGGCGAGAGCGGCGCGGTCGAGGGGGCGGCCGGTGAACTGGCGGAGCGAGGCGGCGCGGCTCGCGAGTTCCTCGGGGAATTGCTCCTGGTTCACATTCATGCCGATGCCCGCGACTGCAAACATGGCGCCGGTGGCGTCGCTCGCGCTCTCGATGAGGATGCCGGAGACTTTGTGGCCATGGATGAGCACGTCGTTGGGCCATTTGAGCTGGGCGGGCAGTCCGGTGCATTGTTCCACGGCAGCGGCGACGCTCACGCCGGCCCACGTGGTGAGGCGGGGCCAGCGGGCGAGCGGCCATTCCGGGCGGAGCAGCAGCGAGAACCACAGGCCGGCGTGATCCGCGGAATCCCAGCGGCGGCCAAATCTCCCCCGCCCCGCTGTCTGCCGCTCTGCAAATACGACGAGGCCGCCGGGGTGCCCTTCCCTGCCGAGCTTCGTGGCGACGTCGTTGGTGGAGCCGGTTTCCTCGAAGACAAGGATCTCCCGCGCGAGGCTGCACTCGTCGCCGAGGCGGGAGTGGAGATCGTCGGCAAGGATGCGGTCGGGCGCGGCGAGGAGCCGGCAGCCGAGCCGGGGGTGGGACTCGATATCGAACCCTGCGCCGCCGAGGCGGGCGATTGCGGCAATCACCTCGGCAGGAGTGGTGGCGAGTTGCTCGGCGAGTTCTGTCGCGGGAATGTGGAGCTCCGCGGCGCGCAAGGCCCTGAGCACGGCTGCATCGATGGTCATTCGTGCCGGCACGGTGCCATGCGCGGCGGCGGGACGGCACTGCTAAAGTTCTACGGAAATCGGAGACGGAATATTACCGCGAAGAACGCGAAGGGCGCGAAGCAATGCAGAAAGGAGTAGTGGATTGGGGCTCACAGCGAAAAGCGCGCTACGCCTCATGGTGATACATCACTCCCTTTTGTATTGCTTCGCGGCCTTCGCGCCCTTCGCGGTTTCATATCGTCATGTCTCGGCGGGGGCGCGTTCAAAATTCCGCGCTTGCAACGTGGAACGCGGATGGGCAAACGCGCGGCGATGAAACGTCTCCTCCTCGCCCTGCTCGCCGTCCTTCCCACCTTTGCCGCACTGGCTCAGGACAACCCCGCTGTGATTCCCGCCGATCGGAACAAAGAGAAATGGTGGTCGGACCGGTTCCTGGAGAAGACGAAGAGCGACAAGCGCGCGGGTGCGAACGTGGTGTTCTTTGGCGATTCCATCACGCAGGGCTGGGAGGGCGGCGGCAAGAAAGTGTGGGAGGCGTCCATCGCCCCGCTCGGCGCACTGAACCTCGGCTACGGCGGCGACCGCACGGAGCACGCACTGTGGCGCATCGACAATGGCGAGCTCGACGGACTGAAGGCGAAGCTCGTGGTGATCATGCTTGGAACGAACAATATCGGGCATCGCAAATCGAACCCCGCGCAGACGGCGGAGGGCATGAAGGAAATCCTGGCGCGCATCGCCAAGAAGCTGCCCGAGGCAAAGGTGTTGCTGCTGGGTGTATTCCCCCGCGGCGGGACCAAGGACGACGCGATGCGCAAGGACACGGTGGAAATCTCGAAGCTCTACGCGGGCCTCGCAGATGGGAAGAAGGTGCACTTCATGGACATCAGCGCGAAGTTCATGAATGCCGATGAGACGATCTCGAAAGACATCATGCCCGACCTGCTGCATCTCTCGCCAAAGGGCTATGAGATTTGGGCTGAGGCGATTTTGCCGAAGGTGACGGAGTTGGCGAAGTGACCGCAGAGGGTTGAACCGCCAGGCGCAAAGACGCCGAGGAAGGGAACTACGAAGGTCGCGAAGGTCGCGAAGTGCGCCTGAGGCGGACTGGAAGTCCGCGCTACAATGCTACACGCGCACGAGGTCGAGTGAGAAATCCACGGCGGGGGCGGAGTGGGTGAGGGCGCCTACGCTGATGAGCTCCACGCCGGTGTTGGCGATGGCGTTGATCGTTTCGAGGGTGACGCCGCCGCTGGCCTCGAATAGCACGGGGCGGCCGTCGCGGAGTTTCACGGCGGCGGACATCTCTTTGATGGAGAGGTTGTCGAGCATGATGACGTCGATGCCCTCGAGGCGGAGGAATGCGCGGACCTGGTCGAGGGATTGGGCCTCGACCTCGACCCGCATGTCGGGGCGCGCGGCGCGGAAGCGGAGGATGGCCTCCTGCAGGTGGGCGAGATTCGTGTCGGCGGCGTAGTGGTTTTCCTTCACCATGGCCATGTCGTGGAGGCCCATGCGGTGATTGGTGCCGCCGCCGGCTGCGACGGCTGCTTTTTCCATCATGCGCAGGCCGGGCGTGGTCTTGCGGGTATCGAGCACGCCGACGCGGTGGGGGCGGATGGCGTTGACGTATTTGCGGGTGAGGGTGGCGACTCCGCTGAGACGCTGGATGAAATTCAGCGCGGTGCGCTCGGCGGTGAGCAGGGAGCGCACGCGGCCGTCGGCCTCGATTGCGGTGTCGCCGACGGAGAGGGCGTCGCCATCGGCGCGGGCGACTCGGACGACGGTGTCGGGATCCACCAGGCGGAAGGCGCGGGCGGCGGCCTCGACGCCGGCGAGCACGCAGTTTTGCTTTGCAAAAATGCGGGCGGTGCCGCGCTGCTCGGGGTCCACGAAAAACTCGCAGGTCACATCCCCGGAGCCGACGTCCTCCGCGAGCGCGTAGGCCACGGGGTCGAAATCGGAAATATTGGGAAACTGCTCAGGGTGTGACATGGATCGGCGAGCATTAAGGAAAGTTGGGGCGGAGATCAAGAAACGTCCAACGCCCAGCATCCAACAATCAACGCCCAATGGCGCAAGCGACGGGCGGTGACGAAGCTGAATTCCGCAGACGAAGTGCGAAGGCGCGTAGGGCGTTTTTATTCCTCTTCGTCGCCATGGTCGGGCTGGTTGGTGGCGTTGAGTTTTTTGCGGAGGGTGACGCGGTTCATGTTGGTTTCGCGGGCGAGGACGGTGGGCTTGCCATCGAAGCGG
>JAYUWZ010000212.1:0-1955 GCA_043753265.1 Verrucomicrobiaceae bacterium | reverse complement strand
AGATCGGAAATCGTCCCGGGCGACACGATGTGCGACACCTCGCGCTGCACAATCTGCCCCGGCCTAGCCTCGCCCACCTGATCGCAAATCGCCACCCGCTTGCCAGCCTTGATCAGCCTGCGCAGATACCCCTCGTGGCTATGGTGCGGCAGCCCGCACATGGGGATGCCGTTCCTCTTCGTCAGCGCGATATTCAGGATGCCAGACGCCACCTTCGCATCGTCTCCAAACATCTCGTAGAAGTCGCCCAGCCGGAACAGCAAGATGGTATCCGGCGGCAAAGTGCGCCGGATTCCATGGTACTGCTGCATCATTGGGGTGAGCGTTTCGGACATCAGCCCGCCACAGTAGCGCTGCCGTACCACGCCGCAAGCCATGCGGCGGTTATCAGGGAAAGATTTTGGCGGTCAGAGGCAGCCCATAAAAGTAAAAATCCACCCCCCATCTCAGCGCGTCAGCTTTTCCAGCGCCACGAGCATCGCGGCATGCCTGTTGTCGGCACCGAGTTTCTCAAACACCCGTGAGAGAGGTGGACCTTAATGGTATTGTCGGCGGTTCCGAGGATGGTCGCGATTTCAGGGTTCGATTTACCCTGCGCAATCCACAGGAGCACTTCGGCCTCCCGTGCTGTGAGGCCGAGTTGCTCCAAGGGGGCGGAACTGCTGAAGTCCGGTGAAAATCCTGAGCGCCGATGCAACTCCCGTGCGAGCCGCGCATTCACCGCGCCAAGCAAATCTTCCGCGCAGACGGGTTTGGTGAGGTAGTCATCCGCTCCGAGTTCCATGCCCGCGCGGAGATCCCGCTTTTCCCCCTTTGTGGTGAGAAAGATGAAGGGAGTGCCGGCCACTGTGGGATCCTTGCGCAAGGCCTCCAGAACTCCCAGGCCGTCCATTTCGGGCATCATGATGTCGCACAGGATCAGGTCTGGCTTTTCCGCGCGCGCCATATCGAGTCCCTCCCGGCCATTAGGTGCGGCGAGTACGGCGAACTCCTCCATCTCCAGGATGGTCGAGATATTTTCCCGCATGTCGGGCTGATCTTCGATGATGAGAATCGTCTTCATTAAGAAATACCTGGGGACTGCGCGGGGAACGCCGGGATGGTGACGGTCACCGTGGTGCCGGTGCCGGGCGCGCTTTCAATGGCAATCGTACCGCCATGGAGCGCCACACAGCGCTGCACCACCACGAGGCCGAGGCCTGTGCCGGGGCGGTTGCCCACATTGTGGCCCCGGGTGAAGGAGGTGAAAATGCGTGACTGGTCTTCAATCGGGATGCCGATGCCCTGGTCGCGGATGACCATGACCGCGTCGCCTTCCCGGCTTGCGAGGGAGAATTGCACCGGCGTGCCTGGCTCGGAATATTTGCAGGCGTTGGAGATGAGGTTGCACAGGATGTGCCGAAGAATTGTTTCGTCGCTGATGGCACCGTCGAGCGTGCCGGTCGCCTGGAAACGGATGGGGCAGGAGTCCTCCGTGGCAGAGCGCATCTCATCGCAAATCACGTGGCACAGCGCCTCCAACTCCATAGGGGCGGGCGCGAAATTCATTCGCCCTTCCTCGACCCTGCTCAGCAACAGCACTTCCTCAATGAGGCTGGCGAGGCTTCTGGTGCTGCGTGAGATCATGTCCAGGTGCCGTGCGCGCTTTTCCGGGAGGAGTCGGTCAAAGTAGCGCTTGAGCACATCGGTCGCCGACATGATCACGCCGAGCGGCGTGCGAAATTCATGCGAGACGAGTGACACGAAGTTGCCCTTCATCTCGCCCAGTTCACGTTCGCGCTCGAGCGCCTTTCGGAGGTCATGCGTTTGCTCTGCCACGCGCCGCTCGAGATCGAGATTGAGCTGGAGCAGATCGTTTTCGCGGCTGGCGACCTTGTCCACCATCACGCTGAAGGATTTTGCGAGTGCACCCAGTTCGTCGGCACGGGGCTTGGGAACCGCCACCCCCGCAGAGC
>JAYUWZ010000211.1:0-1956 GCA_043753265.1 Verrucomicrobiaceae bacterium | reverse complement strand
CCAAATGTCCGCCCGTCTGCGCTGGCGCGAATGGCCATCGATGTGCCTCCACCCAAGCGATCCAAGCGCTTGGATTCGTTCCCCGGAATCGCCGCCATCTTCTCCACATCAAACATGGTGACCGAGGTATCATAGCTACTGCGCCCACCTACGAGAATCAGGGCGTTTGTGGGTGCCGAGTAGCCCATGGAAATGTGTGTGATCTGGCCGAAGGGGTTATTGATTGTTTTCTCCTTCTCTAGCGTTTCCAGCGAGTAGCGCTGAATGAGATTGGCCGTTGGGTAAACGATGAGCAGGTACCTCGAGCCGGCGGCAAATAGCACTGGGTCGGCAGCGAGGCTCACATAGCCGCGAATTTTCAGTTCCGCGGTGTCAAAGATGGCGAGCTTCTTTGCATCCTTGAGGTACAGGATCAGCAACCTGCCATCCGCGCCAGCGACCACGTCACTCACGGGGGACGGGAGTTTTATTTCGCGCGGCTCGGTGAGGTCCACCACCCGTTTCAATGGAACAGGGGCAGGGACTGGCGCAGACGGGATTTCTGCCACTTTGATTTTCCCCGGCAGGGATTCGTGCAATTCCACACCGCCCACGCTCGCCACCCATTTGAACGACAAAGAGGGTATCTCGGGGGTGATAGGCGTCACGGTCAGTTTTTTTGCACGACGGCCATCGACCGTGATGAAGACTCCACCAAGATCCACTTTGATTCCGGCGAGTTCCGGCAGGTCCGTCGCGTGCCTTCCGTCGATGCTGTATTTCGGGGGCTCGCCCCACCGCTCGATCTGGCGCATCGATGAGAGCAGTTCCTTTTTACCCTCAAAAGTGAGCGCGATGTCCTCGGTCCTGCCGGCGACTTTTCCGCCAGCGAATTCCATGGATACATCCACAGAGTTCTTTTCATCACCTGGCTTTTTCAGGACTGGAGCGAACGATGCAGTGTATTTTCCTCCCTCGCCCTTGATCCCTTTGATGCGGCGGGGCTCTCCGTCGCCGGAAATTACCAATGCCACCTCTGGCTCTCCCGCAGGGGCTTGAAGCCACTCCACCGTCACGCTGAAAGCAGTCTGCTCAAACCGCTTCTGGAAGTCGATGAGCGGGGCCCCATCAAGCGTGAAAACTGGCTTCAGGAATGCGCTTTTCACTACGGATATCGGAATTGCCAGCGTTTTATTGCCCCCAAAACCCATGATGTTTTTTACCGCTACGACATTCCCTTTCTCGTCCAGCACAGGACTGCCAGCGGCACTTTTTTTCGGGATGCCATCCATTATAATCGCATCAAGGACTCCCTGCTTTTTCCGGAGGGATGTGACCCGCGCTAGATCGACGCTGAGCGAGGGGTATTCCTTTACCTCACCTTGCGCCTGGTTTGCTGCGGTGTAGCCAAACGAGTAGAGTTGCTGGGTTTCAAAGACCGCTTTGTCATCCCCCAGTTTCAACGCAGAAAACTTCCCACCCAGTTCCACCTTGATCAACGCGATGTCCGAGTCAGGCAACCGCCGAATATTTTTCACCTCATACCGCTTCTCTTCCTTACCACCCGGATCGATCACCAACGAAAAGCCCTTTCGCGGGGTTTCAAAAGGTTGCCTGATGGTGACAAAATAGCCGTCTTCTGAAATGCAAAATGCTGTCCACGTCTCAGTTTCATGAACGAGGAGCGCGGTTGCTTTCTTCGCATTTGCCACCAGTTCCTGGCTCAACTCGCCGCGAACGGGCGCTACAGCGAAGATGAACAGAAGACACGCCCAGCGGAACAGGGCGCGAATTGGTGACACAGGTTGCATAGTAAAAGCCTGTGTTCGCCAGGCAAAGGTGTCACTCTTGAAATCGTATTTCTATCACGGGTTTCACCGACCCGCTGATCACACCCTGCTCACTCCTCAAAATCCGCAATATCCACGCTGTAAAGCGAATGGTTTGCGCGGAGATGGGCGATGAGGGCGTCGTAGC
>JAYUWZ010000210.1:0-4405 GCA_043753265.1 Verrucomicrobiaceae bacterium | reverse complement strand
GAAGCAGATCGAAAAGGGCGAGCGCTTCCGCCTCATCCACGCCGGCGGCGAATTCACCTGCGACTCCCTCGTCGTGGCCACCGGCAGCCTTTCCTTTGCAAAGCTCGGTGCCACCGATTTCGGCCACCGGCTCGCGCGCCAGTTCGGGCTCCGCGTCACCGACCTGCGCCCTGGCCTCGTGCCGCTCACTTTTTCCCAGGCCGATACCGCCCTCCACGAACTCAGCGGAGTCGCCCTGCCTGTCGCGGCCACCTGCGGACGCACCCGCTTCGAGGAGGCGCTGCTCTTTACCCACCGCGGCATCAGCGGCCCGGCCACCCTCCAAATCTCCAGCTATTGGAAGGAAGGCGACACCCTCGCATTCGACCTCCTTCCCGAGCCCGGTGCAGCCCCGTCCGTGCTCGCCGCCCGCGCCACGGGCCGCGACCTAGCCGCCGTGCTCGCCGAGCACATGCCCCGCCGGTTTGCCGATGCCTGGTGCGCCCGCCACGCCCCTAGGAAGCCTCTCGTCCACTACACAAAGCAGGAATTCGACTCCACCCTCGCCCTCCTCCGCGCATGGCCCATGACCCCCGCCGGCACAGAGGGCTACCCCAAGGCCGAGGTCACCCTCGGCGGCGTGGACACCGCGGAACTCTCCTCCAAGACCATGGAATCGCGCCGCGTCCCCGGCCTCTTCTTCATCGGCGAGGTCGTCGACGTCACCGGCTGGCTCGGCGGCTACAATTTCCAATGGGCCTGGGCCAGCGGCAACGCTGCCGGCGAGGCAGCGTAATGTGGTGGGGACTTTTAGTCCGCACGGGAGGGAATGCAGCGATCCTCGGCACGGACGGAACCGCAGCGCACCGACGCGAGTGGCCAATTTTTCTAATCCCTTGAATTGCTTCGCGTCCTTCGCGTCCTTCGCGTTTAAATCACTGCTCCCCTATTCACTATACGTCTTGGGCCTTCGTGGTTCAATCCTTGGTGCCGTGGCGTCTTGGCGGTTCATCCCAATAAATCAAAATACCGCATTCGTCATCGAACGCCCCTTGCGCGGTGTGGTCTGTGCTCTATGTAAGAAATAGCCCGTCATGCTCCACCGCCTCACCGCCACGCTTATCGTGATCTTTTGGTTATGCATGACCAGCCTTCTCGTCGTGCGCGAGATGTACCCGGCCATCACCCGGCTCAACGACGTTCCCACCAGCTTCGTCGCGCAGCTCGTCTTCCAGCACCAGCAACCCAGCGACCTCATCATCTACGACTCCGGCCAGGACTCCGGTTTTCTCCATGTGCAGCCCCGGCGCGTCGCAAAGACCGGCGCGCAAATCCTCGATTTCCATGGCAACCTCATGGTGAATATGCCCGGCAGTGGCCGCCAGCGCCTTTCCTGGGTGGGTTCCATGGAAATGAACTCCTCTTTCCGCGTGCAGATGTTCCAGGTGAAAGTCGCGTTCCAGCAAGGAGGCGCGCAGGTCGAGCTCGTCATCGAGCCCCCCAAGAACATTGCCCGCTACTCGGTAAGGGTCGGCGGCGGCAAGCCCGACACCTCCGAACTCACGCTCGACGAGGCCGGCTTCTCCACCCTGCTCGCACGCGCGGGCATCCCGGCCATCTCCCTGCCCCAGTTCCGCGCAGCGGGCACACAGATGGGCCCGCCCGTATTCAACGCCCAGACCTCCAGCCTCCAGCTCAACGGCGAAACCGTCTCCACCTTTTACTACTCCATCAAAATGGAGGAGCAGGTCATCCTCGAGGCTCATCTCAGCCAGCTCGGCCAGGTCCTCCGCGCCCAAATCCCCCTCCTCTCCTACAAATTCGCGCCCCAGAACGTCACGCCGTAGGTGCGCAGGAAATTGTATTGCAGAGAAAGAGGCGAACGCCCTGCTACGCATACCGATCCGGCCCAAGCAGCGTGAGATCATACCCCACCTCCTCCCCAGACGCGATCCGCGCCGCAATCTCTCCGCTCACCGGCGCAAGGCTCAGCCCCATCATGGAATGCCCCGTCGCCACCACGAGATTCTCCGCCGCCTGCGTGCGTCCGAGGTAGGGCATGCCATCCGGCGAGCAAGGCCGCAAGCCGCTCCATGGCTCGATTCCCTCAAAGTGCGACGCCTCAAATTTCGGATAATACCGCGGCACCGCCTTGAGGATTCCCGCGACCCGGCGCGGATTGATGTGCTCATTGAGGCCCGCAATTTCCATCGTCCCGCCAAAGCGCAGACTGTCCCCCATGGGCGTCACCGCCACGCGCGCCTCGGTGAAGATCGAGCAAATCGTGGGTAGCTCCACCGGGTTCGGCACCGTCACGCTGTAGCCCTTCCCTGCCTGCATTGGTAGCCGCAACCCCAGGTCGCCCGCAAACCCGGCCGACCACGCCCCGGCGCACAAAATAAACTCATCCCCCTCCACCTCGCCCGTGCTCGTGGTAACCGACACGATGCGCCCACCCTCGCGCCAGCACCCAGTAGCCTCTGCGCCATACATCAGCTCCCCACCCGCCGCGCGAATGCCCCGCTCCAGCGCGGCGACATAGCGGTCCGGTTGGAGATGACAGTCTTTTGGAAAATACACCCCGCCCGCGATGTCCATCGTCACCGCCGGGTCGAGCGCCGCCACGGCCTTCGCGTCCAGCACCTCCGCAGGCACCCCGAGCGCCACGGATTTCGCAGCCGTGTGCGCTTCTTCATCCAGCGTGCGCTGCGTCTTGCACAGCATGAGCAAGCCGCGTTTCACGAGCCCAAAATTCTCCTTTTCTGCCAGCCGCGCATACATCTCCCGGCTCGCAAGATTCAGGTCGCGCAGCAGGGGCGCGCACCGGCGCACGTGCTCTGGCGTGCTCGCCCGCCAGAACCGGAATGCCCACGTGAAAAGGTCCCAGCTCAGCCGGGGCTTGATGTAAAATGGCGACTCAGGATTCCACATCCACTTCAGCCCCATGGTCACCATGCCCGGCGCAGCAAGCGGGATGAAGTGGCTCGGCACAATCATTCCCGCATTGCCCAGGGACGCCCCGCGCCGCTCCGGCGCGCGCTCCATCACCGTCACGCGATGCCCGCGCTTCACACACTCCGCTGCGGTGCTCAGCCCGATGACCCCGCCACCGATGATCACAATGCGCTTGCTCATGGCACGTCCTCACGAATGCCGTGTGAAAACGGATCCTTCGCATCGATCAGCAGCGTCGTCTCCGCAGTGATGTATGCCGTGCCATTGATCGTCGGCAGCACCGTTCCCGCAGCCCGATCGATCCACCGAAAGCTTCCGCTGAATTTGCTCCCGATGACGCTCTCCTGCACCCACGGCTCCCCTTCGGTCAGCAGTCCATCCGCCGCGAGACAGGCAATCTTCGCGCTCGTGCCCGTGCCGCACGGCGAGCGATCATACGCTTTCCCGGGGCACAGTACAAAGTTCCGCGAATCGCCCCCCGCGCTTGGCGGGCCAAAGAGTTCCACGTGATCCACCTCCGGAAACCCCTGCGCATTCACCGCCTTGCGGATGCGCCAGGCAATATCCGTGAGCGGCTCCACTACTGTGAGCGAGAGCACCTCCGAGCGCTCCTTCACAAGGAAAAACCAGTTCCCGCCCCACGCCACATCACCAATCACTTTTCCAAGCCCCGGCACGTCCACCTCCACATTCGCGGCCTTGCGATAGCTCGGCACATTCTCCACCGACACCGCCGATGCTCCATGCCACGTCGCCTCGACCACCCCCACGGGAGTATCGATGCGCACAGTCCCCGGCACGATGCGGCCAAGATGCGCCAGTGTCATCACGAGCCCGATGGTCCCATGCCCGCACATGGCGAGATAGCCCACGTTGTTGAAGAAGATCACACCTGTGGCGCACGATGCATCCGACGCCGGGCACAGCAGCGCGCCCACCAGCACGTCGCTTCCACGCGGCTCGCAGACCACCGTGGAGCGAAAGGAATCGTACTGCGCGCGAAACACCTCGAGTTGCTGCTTCACGGTGCCCCCGCCGAGATCCGGCCCGCCGGAGATTACGACACGCGTCGGCTCGCCCTCGGTATGGGAATCGATGACTGGGATCCGGATCATTTGCGTTTGGGAATCTTGGGTGCGGCGGCGATGCCGTCGTGGATGACCTTCAGCACAGCCTTGCGCTCGGCACCGGTGAGCGTGAGGCGCGGCGCGCGTGTCCACTCCTTGCCCAGCCCGCACTCCTGCACGGTGAGCTTGATGTACTGCACAAACTTCACGTGCGTATCCAGGTGCAGCAGCGGCGAGAACCAGCGGTAAATCTCCACTGCCTTCGCCCAGTCGCCCGCCTGCATCAGCTCCCACAGGTATTGGTTGTGCGCGGGAAATGCGATGCCCGTGCCCGCCACCCAGCCATCGATGCCGAGCACCGCCGACTCCAGCGCGAGGTCATCCACGCCCGTGAAAATCGCATA
>JAYUWZ010000209.1:0-4406 GCA_043753265.1 Verrucomicrobiaceae bacterium | reverse complement strand
GCAAGGCTGCGATGTTGGATGCATCTGTGCGCCTCCAGCAACAAACCACCAGACTTACCGCTTTCACTTTTTTACTCCCGTGGCTGCCAACGACGACTACATCCTAGAAATCCTCCAAGAAAACGGCCTCCTGCACAGCACACAGGTCGATGCCGCCCGGCAAAACGTCACTGCGAAGAGGGGCGTGCTCGATACCCTCCTCGAAATGAATGCTGTCTCGCAGGAGGACGTGGCGCGCGCCGTGGCCTCGAATGCGGCGATGGACTTTGTGCGCCTCGACGACGTGAGCGTGCCGGAAGAGATCACCAATCTCGTCCCTGCCGATGCCGCCCGGCGCTACCGCGTGGTGCCCATCGGCATGAACGACCTGGGCGGGGTGGTTGTCGCTGTGGATGATCCGCTGAATTTTGACACGCTGGATTCCGTGCAAACCCTCGTGCAGAGGGACATCGAATTTGTGTGCACCACCCGCGATGCGATGAACACCGCGCTCATGAAATACTACGGTTCCGCCGAGGACGCCGTGGAGAGCATGGAGCGCATGATGGGCAACGTGCAAATCGGCGACACCGCGGTGGACATGACCGGGGTGGAGGGCGAAGCCGGGGACGCGCCGATCATCAAGCTCGTCACCATGATGCTTATCGAGGCCTACAATATGCGGGCCTCGGATATTCACATCGAGCCGCTGGAGAAGCGCCTGCGCATCCGCTTCCGCATCGACGGTGTGCTCGCGGAAATGCAGAACCCGCCGAAGAAGCTGCAGCCGGCAATCATCTCCCGCCTCAAGATCATGACGGGCACGATGAGCATCGCTGAAAAGCGGCTGCCGCAGGACGGCCGTATCCAGGTGAAGCTCGGCAAAAAGCAGCTCGACCTGCGTGTCTCCACCATCCCGACCACGCACGGCGAAAGCGTGGTCATGCGTATTCTCGACAAGACGTCCCTCTCGCTCGGTCTGCCGCAGCTCGGCTTCCTCAGCGATGACCAGGAGACGTTTGAAAGGCTCATCCTTCTGCCGGACGGCATCCTGCTCGTCACCGGCCCCACCGGCTCCGGCAAGACGACCACGCTCTACGCGTGCCTGAACTACATCAACAAGCCGGACAAAAAGCTCATCACCGTGGAAGACCCGGTGGAATACCAAATGTCGGGCATCAACCAGGTGCAGGTAAACACGGAAGTGGGCATGACTTTCCCCGCGGCGCTGCGCTCCATGCTGCGGCAGGCGCCGAACGTGATCATGGTGGGAGAAATTCGTGACGCCGAGACCGCGAATATCGCGATCAACGCGTCGCTCACCGGTCACTTGGTATTTTCCACACTCCACACCAACGACGCACCCAGCGCGGTGGCGCGGCTTGTGGATATCGGCGTGCAGCCATTTCTCGTATCCTCGGCCGTGCGGGCGATGATCGCCCAGCGGCTCGTGCGCAAGATCTGCCAGTTTTGCAAGCAGCCCTACGAGCTCCTCGACAGCGAGGTGCGCGCGCTGGGCATCGATGCCTCGCAGCTCTCCGAGGCCAACGTGCTCAAGGGGCACGGCTGCGACAAGTGCAAGCACATGGGCTACAAGGGCCGCGCCGGCATCTTCGAGATGTTCCTCGTGGACGACGAGGTGCGCCACATGATCAACAACAAGGCGACCACGGTCGAACTCCGCAAGCGCGCCCGCGAAATGGGCATGCGCACCCTGCGCGAGGACGGCATCCGCAAGGTGCTCTCCGGGATGACAAGCGCCGAGGAAGTCATCAGCGTGACCATGTCCGACGCCGAATAAACAACGCGATGGGACTCTTCGGGATCAGCAAGCAAACCCCTGCCAGCGGCACCAAGGCGCCGGCCCCGCACCTTGCCATCCAGGCCGGGCCCCGGGGTGCCTTTTCCACGCCGGAAGCCCTGCTGAGCCTGGTGGTGGAGCACAACGCCTCGGACATCCACATGTCCGTGGGCACGCCCCCCTGCATCCGGCTCAACGGCAAGCTGGTAAAAATGGATACGCGCGCCCTCTTCCCGGAGGACATGGAGAAGCTCGCCTCGGACATTGCTTCCGCTGAGCAACTTCAACGGGCGCGCACAGAGGGGTCCACCGACTTCGCCATGAGCTTCCGCGAGCGGAATCGTTTCCGGTGCTCGCTTTACTTGCAGAAAGGCTCCCTTGCCCTTGCGATGCGGCTCATTCCCCGAAGGATGATGTCGCTCGAGGAAATCGGCCTGCCTCCCGCCGTAAGCAGCCTGCTAGACCTGCCGCGCGGCCTGGTCCTCGTGACCGGCCCGACCGGTTCGGGGAAGACCACCTCGCTCGCGTCGATGCTCGACGTCATCAACCGCTCGGGGAGTTCGCACATCATCACCATCGAGGATCCGATCGAATACATCCATGAGCACCAAGGCGGGATGTTTCATCAGCGTGAGGTGGGCGCGGATGTGCCCAGTTTCTCGGATGGCCTGCGCCGGGCGCTGCGCCAGGACCCCGACGTGATTCTCGTGGGCGAAATGCGCGACCTGGAAACGATGGAAACGGCCATCACCGCCGCGGAAACAGGCCATCTCGTTTTTTCCACCCTTCACACCACCGGAGCGGGGCGTACGGTGGATCGCATCGTCGACGCTTTTCCCGCGCACCAGCAGGAGCAAATCCGCGTGCAGCTCGCCTCGAATCTCAAGGCGGTGCTCTCGCAGTTGCTCATTCCGCGCATCGACCGCCCGGGCCGCGTGGCGGTGTTTGAGCTGATGATGCTGACCCATTCCGTCGGGGCGCTCATCCGCGACAACAAAACCTTTCGCATCGCCACCGAGATTCAGACCGGTGCCAAGTACGGCATGGTCTCGATGGAAGCCTCGCTCGTGGATCTCTATCTCGCAGGCATCATCGCCCGCGATGAGGTATTTTCCAAGGCGCAGGACCCCGAAATGGCGGCCCAGCTGCTCGGTGGACGCGAACCCCGACGTTAAAAAAACCCGCACCTTTTTGCACCCATGAACAACAGACAAACTCTCAACCTTTTCGTCGAAGCAGGACTGATCGACGCAAACGCAGTCGATGACATTCTCCAGGAAATTGCCACGACAGGCAAAAGCCTGCCGGACACGATGGTGGACTATCAGGTGTGTGATGAGAATGGATTTTACAAGGTGATTGCGGACGCCATCGGGGCGGAATACGTGAATCTCAAGGACTTCGATCCGCCAGTGGAAGTGGTGCGCCTGCTGCCTGGAAGCCTGGCGCAATTGCACCGCGCATTTCCCCTCGGGTTCGACGACTACACGCTGCAAGTCGCGCTTTGTGATCCGCTGAATCCGCAGACCGTCGAGGATCTGCGATTCGCAATCGGCAAGGACATTCAGACCGTGGTGGTGCCGGTGTATCAGGTGGAGGATCTGATCAAGAAGCACTACGGCATGGATGCCGCGAGCGTGGATTCCATCCTTGCGGAACTGGGCCAGATTGAGTGGGGCAAGGACGGGGAAATCGACCTCAAGGAACTGGAGAACGAAGCCAATGCGGCGCCCATCATCCGTTACGTGGATCTGGTCATCGCCCAGGCCATCCAGGACCGTGCGAGCGACATTCACTTCGAGCCATTCGAGACGGAGTTCAAGATTCGCTACCGCGTGGACGGCGCGCTTTACGAGATGGCTCCCCCGCCCCGCCACCTGGCGAACCCGGTGATTTCGCGCGTGAAGGTGATGAGCAACCTGAACATCGCCGAGCGCCGCATCCCGCAGGACGGACGCATCCAAAAATCGATTGGCGGCCGCCCTGTGGATCTTCGTGTGAGCACGCTCCCCACGCAGTTTGGCGAGAGCGTGGTGCTGCGCGTACTGGATCGCTCCGCAGTGAAGCTGGATCTGGAGACGCTCGGCATGCCGGAGTACATCTTCAACCACCTCCTGCACACGATCGAAAAGCCCAACGGCATCTTTATCGTGACCGGTCCCACGGGCTCCGGAAAAACGACGACGCTTTACGCCTGCCTCAACAAGATCAACTCGATCGACTCCAAGGTGCTCACCTGCGAGGACCCGGTGGAATACGACATCGAGGGCATCGTGCAGGTGCCGATTAACGACAACATCGGCCTCACCTTTGGCCGCGTGCTGCGTGCATTCCTGCGTCAGGATCCCGACCGTATCATGGTGGGAGAAACCCGCGACGTGGAAACGGCGCAAATCGCAATCCAGGCATCGCTGACGGGCCACTTGGTGTTCACCACGCTCCATACGAATGACGCGCCCGGTGCCATCACCCGTCTCATCGACATGGGTGTGGAGCCATTCCTCATCTCCGCCTCGCTGGAAGGCGTGCTGGGCCAGCGGCTCATCCGCAAGATTTGCCCGCAGTGCAAGACCACCTACGAGCCAAGCGAATCGGTGCTCGCCCAGCTCGGCCTGACGCCCCAGGA
>JAYUWZ010000208.1:0-1957 GCA_043753265.1 Verrucomicrobiaceae bacterium | reverse complement strand
AAAGCACAGCAACCAGCACCACTTTTCCTCCCCGGAACAAAACCAAAAACCACACACTACAATGGCAAACAAAAACCTGTTCCAGACTGTCGCTGGCTGGCTCCTGCCAAAGAGCGACGCGACCAACGAAGCCGGAGGCTCAGCCTACCGCTTCACCGCAAAACACGCCCTCGCGCAATACGCCGTGACGGGATGCCTGAACTCCACCTACTACGCGAGTGCGCAGACGCAGCTCGCCAAGGTGATTGAGCTCGCCGGGGCGGTGCCTCCCGATTTCATCGCCAAGACTGCCATCTATTGCCGCACCCGCGGCCACATGAAGGACATGCCCGCGCTCCTGGGCGCGACGCTGGCCACGCTCGATACCGCTTTGCTCACGAAGATCTTTGACCGCGTGATCGACGACGGAAAGATGCTGCGCAATTTCGTGCAAATCGTGCGCAGCGGAGCGGTGGGCCGCAAGAGCCTCGGCTCGGTGCCCAAGCGTCTCGTGCGCCGCTGGTTTGAGCAGCGCAACGACGAGCAGGTCTTCCGCGCCTCGGTGGGCCAGAGCCCTTCGCTTGCCGATGTGATCAAGATGGTACACCCGCGCCCGGCGAACGCAGCCCGCGAGGCTCTCTACGGATGGCTCATCGGTCGTCCGCACAATGTTGAGGCATTGCCCGCCATTGTGCGTGAGTTCGAGGCCTTCAAGTCAGGCGCGGTAAAGCAGGCCCCTGACGTGCCGTTCCAAATGCTCACCGCGCTGGAGCTGAGCAACCAGGCCTGGCGCTCCATCGCCGAGAATGCGCCGTGGCAGACCACGCGCATGAACCTGAACACCTTTGCCCGGCACGGTGTGTTTGGGAATGCGGACATGGTGCGCGAGATCGCAGCGCGCCTGAGCAACCCCAATCTGGTGCGCCGCGCACGCTGCTTCCCGTACCAATTGCTCACGGCGTATCAATCCGCCGACCAGTCGGTGCCCGCCGCAGTGCGCGATGCGCTACAGGACGCCATGGAAGTCGCGATTGAGAATGTGCCATCCATCGCAGGCCGTGTGTTTGTGTGCCCGGACGTGTCCGGCTCCATGCAATCGCCGGTGACCGGCCACCGTGCCGGGTCCACCACGGCCACGCGTTGCATCGATGTCGCGGCGCTCGTCGCTGCGGCGGTGGTGCGCAAGAACGCCGATGCCGGGGTCGTGGCCTTCAGTGACAATCATGTCCCGTGCTCGCTCA
This sequence comes from Verrucomicrobiaceae bacterium, assembly GCA_043753265.1. GTDB lineage: Bacteria > Verrucomicrobiota > Verrucomicrobiia > Chthoniobacterales > Chthoniobacteraceae > SXWH01. The sequence goes on along the minus strand of JAYUWZ010000208.1, from coordinate 737 downwards.
ACCCCCGCGACTCGGTGATGACGAATGCGCAGAAGCTCGCCTCGCTGCCCAGCGGCGGAACGGATTGCTCCGCGCCGCTGCGCCACCTGAATGCCCAGCGCGAGAAGGGCGACCTGGTGGTGATGGTCTCCGACAATATGTCGTGGATGAACAGCCACGGCGGAGGCCGCTCCACGGCGACGATGGACGAATGGTCGCGCTTCCGCGCCCGCAATCCCAAGGCCCGCCTCGTGTGCCTCGACATCCAGCCCTCCGCCTCCACGCAAGCCGCGGAGCGCGAGGACATCCTGAATGTCGGTGGCTTCTCGGACTCCGTGTTCGAGATCATCGCGAGCTTCGCCGCCGGTGAGCTGAACGCCGATCACTGGGTCGGTCTCATCGAGCAGATTGAGTTGTAAGCCAAAGCCCGTCCGCGCAATCCGGCGCGGGCGGGCGAAGGCAGCCAGATTTTTGCAAAAACTTCGCCGAATGCCGGTGGGACTACATTTGAACCATGACACGTCTCACCACCAACTTGTCGGCGAACTTCCTTTCAGTGCCCTTGGACTTTTCGTGGCGAATGCCGCGCGGAACTACATTAAACCGTTGGTCGCAGGTTCGAATCCTGCCAGCCTTGCATTACTAGGGCTGTAGCTCAGTCGGTAGAGCAGCGAACGTTTCGCCATCTTTTGTCGCCACGATGTCCTCCCTTTTCAGCGGCCATACCCGCTTTGTTCTTTGATACCAGTCGCGGCGAA
>JAYUWZ010000207.1:0-1958 GCA_043753265.1 Verrucomicrobiaceae bacterium | reverse complement strand
GTTGAGCCGGTGGTCGAGTTCGCGCGTGACGGTTTCGGCGACGCCGCCCAGGCGGTATTCGCCGGGCGTACTAGCGCGGTATTGTTCCTTGCCACCCTTGGGCGATGCGCCTTCCGCGACCACGATGAGGGTGCTGGTGTGGCCATCCGCGTTGCGCTTGCGAACGAACGCGGCGACCTTGTCGAAGGTAAAGGGGATTTCGGGAATGAGGATGATATCCGCCCCGCCGGCGAGCCCGCCGTAGAGTGCGATCCAGCCCGCGTGTCGGCCCATGACTTCGATAATCATCACACGCTTGTGGGCGCGAGCGGTGGTGTGCAGGCGGTCCAGCGCGTCGGCCACACATTCCACGGCGCTGTCGAAACCGAAGGTCATCGCAGTGGCCTCCAGATCGTTGTCGATGGTCTTGGGCACACCGATGACTTTGAGACCCGCGTCAAAGAGTTGCGCGGAGGTGGTGAGCGAGCCATCACCGCCGATGGTGATGAGTGCGTCGATACCGAGCCGGCTCAGCGTGGCCTTCGCCTTCGTGAGCACGTGGGCTTCGATGCGGGCACGATTGCCGGGGCCGGTCTTCGATACGAAGTGGCCGCGATTCGTCGTGCCGAGAATCGTGCCGCCGCGCTGCATGATCCCCTCGGTATTTTGCAGCGTCAGCTCCATGTAGGCGTTTTCCTCCAGCAGGCCCTCGTAGCCATCGTGGAATCCGATCACGCGCCATCCGAGATTGGATGCGGCGCATACGACTCCGCGGAGCACGGCGTTGAGGCCGGGACAATCCCCGCCGCTGGTGAGCACACCGATTGTTTTTGTGGGATTCATCGTGAAGGTTTCCATCCTTTGGCCGGGCGGCCTGCGGCGGTCCACTGCGCGTGCAGGTTCCAGCCGCGGGAGAGCAGGGCCTTGCCCACATCGAACCGGTTCGCCGAGCCGAGCACCACTACGGTGAGGCGGCGGGGGGTGATTTCAAATTTGTCGCCAACCTGCTTGGAGTCGGGCTTTTGCGCTGCGGAGAGCACCACGCAGGCGCCAGCCTTGCGGGTGGTGCCGGTTTTCACACCATCGATGCCCATTTCCCCGAGCGCCTCGTTGGTATTGCGCAGCATGTAGGCGGCAGCCTCGCCGGTGCTGGTCTGCCAAGTGATTCTGCGCTCTTTCTGGGACGTGTAGAAAAGGAATCCACTGTGCCCGAGCGCGTAGTTGGAGAGCAGCGCCACATCCTGCGCGGTGGAGTAGGGGAGCTTGTTTTCGAGATCGTCCAGACCGTGCGCGTTCAGGAACCGGGTGTTGCGCAGGCCGATCTGGCGGCCGAGAGCGTTCATCTGTGCGACGAATGCCTGTGCTCCGTCCGCGTCGGTGGCCGCATTGCCAAGTCTGCGCCCAATGTGGGTGGCGATGGTTTCAGCGGCCTGGTTGTCGCTCTGGATGAGCGCCGCGTAGAGTGCGTCTTTCAGCGAGATTTGGTCCCCCGGGGCAAGGCCCGCGCTATTTGGACTGGCGAGCGCCGCGGCGGAGCCTGGCACGGTCGCGAGCTGGCTCAGGTTTTCCCCCTTTGCGCTGGCCCAGTCGAGCGCGACCATGGCCATGGCGATTTTGGTGATGCTGCCGATTTGGAGTTTCCGGGTGGCATTCGAGGAGTCGAGGACGACCCCACTGGTGGTGTCCACGATGGCCCAGGCGGCAGCGTCAATGGCGATGGCCTCGCGTGCGGTGCGTTCGTTGTCCTGGCCTTGTGCAGGCAGATTCCAACCGCCCCCCACGAGGCACAGTCCGGCAATAAGGATTGTGCGTATCATTCGATGAAATCCGCCAACCATAGCGAGGGTGGCGGGAATGTCGAATGTGAAACGGCTATTAAGGTTTTTGGAGGATATGGAGGGGGGTCAGAAAAGGTCTTCGATGGCACTCATGGTAACCCGCCAGTGGAGATCCAATGCGTGGCGAGCGGAGCCTTGGAG
>JAYUWZ010000206.1:0-1959 GCA_043753265.1 Verrucomicrobiaceae bacterium | reverse complement strand
GCTAGGGCGCGCGGGCGGTGTTGGTGGTGGTGGATTCCGATGGCCGCGAGGGCGCAGTTCATTGTCCACCGGGTTTCCTCGGGGGCCTTTCCCATTTCGGATTCGATGCGATCGAGCAGCCCGGGGAGGTCGAGACCATCGGGGCTTTTCTCGATGCGCCCGGCGGTGAGGCTCCATCCGGCGCGGGCTGCCCATTTGTCCTTGGTGGTCATCCAGCCCTGGCGCAGCGATTCCTTGTCGGGGTGCTGCTCGACGACATAGGAGATGAGCCAGTCCGCCACTCGCGAATAGGTGATGGACCGAACCATGCGATCCATTGCGTCGGCGGAGAGATCTTTCGGTTTGATGATGAGGGCTGCGAGGAATTGGGCGTCGATGTTTCCACTCTTCCAAAGCTCAAGGGCCAGTGCGTGGTCGGTCTTGATCTTCTTTGCCAGCACCCGGAGGTCGCCGAGTTTGACGCCGAACACATTCTCGCCGGAACCGTTCTTGATGTGGTGGGCACGCATCTTCGCGTCGCCGAGCGACTCGAGGTGCTTGAGTGCGTCTTTGAGGGTCATGGTGAAGAAGATGACTTGGGAGTAGGTAGTCTGTGGTTATCAAGCAAGACAGTGAAAAGAAGGGGGCAAACAGATACTGGCCGATCGCCTGAGCTGAGGTAGACTCGGAGGATCATGCGCTCCTCTGCCCAACGGGTTATCGTTTCCATATTTGCCGCCATTGGAATGGTCTGTGCGGAGCCTTTGGCTTCGCCTGTGGCGAAGGGGGTTGCTGAGATTGCGTCTGCGGAGCAATGGGGGCAATGGCGGGGGCCGCTTTCGACGGGGGTTGCGGCCAAGGCCGACCCTCCGGTGGAGTGGAGCGAGGAGAAGAATGTGCGGTGGAAAACGGCGGTGTCGGGCAAGGGGCACTCGACTCCGGTGGTTTGGGGCGACCGGGTGTTTGTCACCACGGCGGTGCCGTTTGGGGAGGTCTTTCCGGCGAAGCTTAGTGGGGCCAAGGGTGGGCACGATGAAACGCCGATTACGCAGCGGCAGAAGTTTATGGTGATTGCGTTGGATCGCCGGAGCGGAAAGGTGGTGTGGGAGCGCACTGTGCGGGAGGAACTCCCGCACCAGGGCGGGCACTTTACGGCGAGTCTGGCGTCGAGTTCGCCGATTACGGATGGCAAGCACGTCTTTGCGTCGTTCGGGTCGTGGGGACTTTATTGCTTGGATTTCCAGGGCGAGGTCGTGTGGAAAAAGGACTTCGGCGATCTTGAAACGATGCACGGGCATGGTGAGGGAAGTTCCCCGGCGCTGCATGGTGATACGCTTGTGGTAAATTGGGATCACGAGGGGGATTCCTTTCTCGTGGCACTGGACAAGCAGACGGGGCGTGAGCTTTGGCGCACTGCGCGGGAGAAGGCTTCCTCCTGGAACACGCCCATTGTCGTGGAGCATTCGGGCCGGGCGCAGGTGATCGTGAGCGGCTCGCAGCGCTTGCGTGGCTACGATCTGGCAGACGGAAAATTGATTTGGGAATGCGCCGGGCTTTCGGTGGAAAACGTGGTGGCCTCGCCCGTGCATGGTGACGGCATGGTGTTCGCGGGAAGCACATATGATCGACCGGGTATGCTGGCGATTCGGCTCGATGGGGCCAAGGGCGAAATCACGGAGACGGATCGCGTGGCCTGGCGGCATCGGCGTGGCGCGCCGTATGTGCCTTCACCACTGCTGTATGGCGAGGCGTTGTACTTCCTGAATCATTATCAGGGCGGGGTCATCACGCGGCTGAATGCGCGGACTGGTGAGGAAAAACCCGGCGCGTTTCGACTGCCGAATCTGCGGAACATTTTTGCGTCGCCCGTGGCTGCAGCGGGGCGGGTGTATGTCACCTCGCGGGAAGGAATGACTGTGGTGCTGCGCGACGGCGACCGGCTTGAGGTGTTGGCGCAGAATCGTCTTGAGGATGCGTTTA
>JAYUWZ010000205.1:0-4411 GCA_043753265.1 Verrucomicrobiaceae bacterium | reverse complement strand
GCGAGAAACAGGATCGCAAAAAGGTCCTGCAACACGAGGATGCCGAGGGTCACGCGACCCGGAAAAGTATCCAGCTCCCGCTTGTCGTAGAGCACCTTTACGATGATCACGGTGCTGCTCAGCGCCGCGGCCACCGCGAGGTAAAGCGCGTCCCACTTTCCGCCACCGAGCGAAAATCCCATCATCTTCAAAACCAGCACACCCAGAAAAGTGCCACCGATAATCTGTACTGCACCCGTCACCGTAATGGCGCTGCCCGCGCGCATGATCTTTTTCAGATCGATCTCCAGCCCGATCATGAAGAGCAGGAAGATGAGGCCGAGCTCGGAGATGGTATGGATGGTTTCCTCGGAGTGCACCAGCATGAGACATTGGGGGCCGATCACAAACCCGCCCACCAGGTAGGCGAGCAGGACAGGCTGTCTCAGAAAGTTGGCAATAACGCCGCAAATCCATGCGGCCACGATGCAGACCGCTATTTCGTGCAACAATTCGTGCATGGAATGGTGGAAAATAGGGATGCACAGGCATTTGTGAAGCCGTTTCGGGGGGATTCGTGATTTATGATTTACGATTTACGATTTGTTGCGGTTCACGCGTGGCGGAGTTAAAAGCGCACTGCGCAATGGAACTTTTTCTTTTCCCAGCCACATTCCTTGCCGAGGGGGCCGGCGGGCTGATTTACGCGTACGAGAAATCGACGCTGCCCGGAAAGCTCGTGCTGCTCTCCCTCTTCGTTGCGTCGGTCCTTTCGTGGACAGTGATGGTGACGAAGTTCCGCATGCTCCGCAGGGCAAAGGATCGGCGGGCGGATTTCATCGATGCCTTCCGCGAAGACCGGCAGCCCCTTTCCTTGTTCCAGAGCGGCGCGCGCTTCGCAGGAGCCCCTGTCTTTACTGTCTACCAGGCAGGATGCCGCGAATTGTGTTTCCAGATGCTTGGTTCCACCGAGGTGGATGAGACCTTTGCCGCCCGCCTGGAGATCGCACCACGCATTTCGCCCTCGCAGATGCGCATGGTGCAGACCGCCATGGAGCGCGCCGTGGGCGAGAGCGCTCTAAAGCTGGAGTCGCAGATGGTCCTTCTCTCCACCGCCGTGAGCGGCGCGCCCTTCCTCGGCCTGCTCGGCACGGTATGGGGTGTCATGGAGACATTTGGCGACGTGGCGCTGGCCGGAAAGGCGAGCCTCACCGCCATGGCGCCCGGCGTTTCTGCGGCACTCATCACCACTGTCACCGGCCTGCTCGTGGCCATCCCCGCGATGTTTGGCTACAATTGGATTGTGACCACCCTGCGCGGAATGGTGGTGGAGCTCGACAACTTCGCCGCCGAGCTCAGCAGCGCCTTCGAGCACAAGTATGTGGACCACGGGGAACGGACAAGGAGGCTGGGCTAGTGCGCCGTTTCTCCGATCGCAACCCCCTCACCACGCTGAGCGAACTCAACGTGACGCCGATGCTCGACCTCGCATTCGTGCTGCTGATCATTTTCATGATCACCACGCCGCTCATGGAGAACAGCACCGACGTGACGCTGCCCTCAGGCGATGCCAACACGCAGTCCGTGAATATGGACAAGGTGCAAATCGTGACCATGCACTCCGACGGGCACCTGAGCTTGAACGAAACGCCGTTGAATCTGGGGGTCATTGAGGCGCAGCTCTCCTCGGCGCGCGCCGCCGATCCCGAGGTCGCCGTGCTCATTCGTCCGCACAAGGATTTGCCCATCCAGCGCTTCAGCGAGGTGCTCGATGCCGTAAAGCGCGCGGGAGTAAAGCGCATCGGGTTCGCCAGCACGCCACCAGAATGAACGAGGACCCGCTGGCCCTGCCCGTGGAGCGGGAGGAAAATTTTCTCAGGGTGCTCGCCTGGGTGTTTGCCGCGCATGTCGTGGTGCTCACCGGCGTGTGGGGTGCAGGTGCGTGGTTTGGAAAAAAAGAGCCTGAAAAAATCGTGTGGCTCGATGGTGGTGGTGCCGAACTCGGCGCTCCCGCAGCCCCCGCAGGCGGTGGCGAGCCCGAGCAGCCAAAACCCGTGGAAGCACCGCCCGCCGAGCCGGAGCCCCCTGCCCCACCGGCATTGCCGGATCCACCGAAGCCAGCGCCCCCCGTGGAGCCGCCCCCCACGCCACCGGAGATCGTGGAGAAAAAGCCAACGCCTGCTCCCACACCCAAGCCTGTAGAAAAGCCGAAGCCCGTGGTAAAACCACAGCCCACGCCCGAGCCGAAAAAGGTGGTAAAGACCACGCCGAAACCAGAGACCAAGCCAAAGCCCGCGGAAAAGCCGAAGCCCATAGCCAAGCCCGCAGTCAAGCCCGCTCCCGCCGTCGCAAAAGTGGCCAGCCCCAAGCCTGCCGCCAAACCCGCTGAGGTGGCCAAGCCCGCCGTGACCCGCGAGGGCGCGAATGGCACCGGCGAGGCCGACACCGCCGCGAAGACCGGCGCAGGCAAGGCCACCACCACCGGTCCCAATCGCGAGGCGCTTCGGGGCAACTACGGCGGCATCGTGGGCGGGCGCTTCAAGGCCACTGGCGAATCCAGCAAACCCACCAATTCCGACAGCAACCTAAACCGCGAATGGGCCACCCTGCTGCGCTTCAAGATCGCCCGCGACGGCAGCGTCATGTCCGTGGTCGTAGTCTCGCCCTCCGGGAACCAGGCCGTGGATCAATGGATCACGCAGACCATTCCCGAGTTTCAACGCGTACCCCGCCCCCTCCCGAGTTGCTGAAAAACGGCGTGTATGAGGACGCGATGGAAGTGTTTTACGAATACTGAGCTGCATGAAAAACAAGCTCCTCGCTCTTCTCGTTTGCATCGTCGTCGCAGCCATCGCTCGCACGGCCCTGGTCGCGCAAATGGGGAACAAGGCCAAGCCCATCGATATCTCCAAGGCCGAATCGGTGCGCGAAAACTACGGCGGCATCCTGGGCCGGCTCTTCAAAACCGCGGGAGCCACAGGCAAACCCCTCGGCACGCCGGGCACCGCTCCGCGCGAATGGACCACCACGCTGCGATTCACCATCGCGGCAGATGGCAGCGTGCCTTCCATGGTGGTAATGAAACCATCCGGCGACGCGACCGTGGACCAATGGATCGCCGAGACCATTCCGAAATTTCAACGCGTACCACCACCGCCCGCCGAACTGCTCAAGGATGGCGTGTATGAGGACACGATGGAAGTTTTCTACCAATACTGATTTCGTCCCACTACGTCAGATCCCCGGCCACCACCAGATCCGGACCGCACCGGCGATAGCTCACGTTTTTGAGGCGTAGCGCCTCCGCACTACTTCCCACACCCCGGCCCCCGATCACCGTGGGCCCACCGCACAACAGCGGCGCCATATAGAAACGCACCCGATCCACAAGCCGGGCATCGAACGCCGCACCCAGCACCTCGCCGCCGCCCTCGATGAGCACATTGGCACAACCGCGCCTCGCGAGATCGCGGAGCACGAAGCGCAGCGGCTCGCTGCGATACACCAGCGTTCGCGCGCGGTGCTCGTCGGTGAAAAGATGGCAATCCTTGGGCAGATGCCCCCGGCGCGTGACCACCACGCGAAAGGGCTGCTTGTCCTCGTATCCGCGCACGCCGCGAACAGTGAGGCGGGGGTTGTCCGTGCGAAGCGTGCCCGCGCCAATCACGATGGCATCCGCCGCAGCACGCAGGCGCATGGCATCGGCACGCGAGCGCTCGCTCGTGAGCCACTGACCCTCACCGGGCGGGCGCGCGAGCCGGCCATCGAGGGACATCCCGGCCTTTGCGACCACGAGCGGCATGCCGGTGGTCACCCATTTGTTAAAAGCGGCATTCAGCGCGATGCATTCCGCCGCGAGCACCCCGTGGGTTACCTTGATGCGCGCCTTCTCCAAAATGCCGATCGCCCGCCCGGCATGCGCGGGATTCGGATCCGTCGCGCCAAAGACCACACGCTTGATCCCCGCTGCGATGATCGCATTGGTGCAGGGTGGCGTGCGGCCCTGCGTGCAGCAGGGTTCCAGCGTGATGTAAAGCGTGGCGCCCGCAGCAGCCCCGGGTTTCTTGAGTGCGCGCAGCGCCTCGATCTCCGCGTGGGGCTGGCCTGCAGCATGGTGCCAGCCTGCGGCGAGGATTTTTCCATCCTTCACCACCAGCGCGCCCACGGCGGGATTGGGCGCGGTACGACCGATGCCCCGTTCAGCTTCGCGCAAGGCGAGGCGCAGGAAGTGTTCATCGTCCGCGCGGCTCATGGAACCAGTGCTAACCCGCGGCATGGCGATGGGCAAGCGGCGTAATTAAGGAACGTTCAACGCTCGATGGCGCAAGCAACTCTCTATCGGATGTCATCCTGATGGAGCTTTCAGCGACTGAAGGATCCCGTGGAGTTTCACGCCGATCCACGGTACCCAGGCAACTTGGTGGAGTACCAT
>JAYUWZ010000204.1:0-4415 GCA_043753265.1 Verrucomicrobiaceae bacterium | reverse complement strand
AGTCGGTGAAAAACTTGAGCGCCTCGTCGAGATTCTTGTCGGGGATTTTCAGGCCGGCATTGCGCGCGGCGATCATGGCGACAAAGCACGCGCCGCTCACGGTGGAATCCGCGTCGGTTGCCTCGGGCGAATAGCGCCAGGCCTTGAACTTGTTTTTGTCCTGCGAGCTGATGATCAATTCGATGGCCTTTTTCAGCGCGGGGCCGAGGCGGTCATCCTGAAACGCACCGTAGCACTCCGCGAGCGCCAGGGTGGCAAAGCCGTGATTATACATCGAACTGCCGATGTAGCCGTTGTCGCCCTGTTGCTTGAGGATGAAATCGACGGACTTCTTGATGGCCTTCGCATACGGCCCGTGGTTTGGGTCGTCGCCGTGGGCGAGCATGGCCATGACTGCGAAGCCGACGACGCCGGGCTCGGTGCCATACTGGCCGGGGAAGGTGCCGTCCGCATTTTGCGAGCCCACGAGGAATTTCAAGCCGCGCTCGTAGATGCGCTCGACCTCGGGCGGCACCTGCGTGCCGCGATAGACCTGGAAATCCGTGACCGCCGCCGGTTGCTGCGCGTGCAGGGACAGCGCAAGGCTTGCGCTGGTGGCTATCGTCAAAAGCAATCGGTTCTTCATTGGGTGCTGAAATTCAAAGTCGCCCGGAATCGGGGAAGTCTCAAAAGAAATCTTGGTGGCCGGCTAGGATTCGAACCTGGACTACGTGAGGCGGTTTTCTGTGCTGCATGCGCCGGTTTCATGGCTGTGCAGGCACGAGCGGCAATGGGATCGCAGGCACCGCGTCCACCGGCGCTTGCATCTGTGGCTCCACATTTGCCGCCGTTTTTTTCTTATCCTTGGGCACGAGCGGGAAGCGCGGAGCTGGGACGTCGAAGGCGATTTCGCGGAGCTTGGCAGACGGGATGCGCAGTTCGCCGAGCGACGTGCTGCGGGCCACCAGTTCGCCTCCGTCAAATTTAAAGGACTCCACGCTGATGGCATCGCCGTTCACGAGGCGGATGCGGCCTGCCGAGCCTGTCGTACTGGGCTGGGTGTCGAAATGGATGGCGTCCACGCGGTCGATGGGCACTTCCATGGGCCCTCCCCCCAGGTCGACCAGCAGCTTGCCATCCTTCATTTCGGAAGGGGCGGCCTCGGCGATGTCGCCATTGCTGAGCGAGACGCACGCCGCGAGGGAGGGGCGCGGAAGCTCGCCATTCCATGGACCCACCCACACATCGGAAACGACCGCAGGCACATTGGAACCGCCATAGGCGCCGATGGTGACCCACTGGCCCACGCCGGGAACGCGCTCGCCGACCGCCTGGCCCGATTTCACCTTGTGCTCGCCGTTGACCAGCACGTCGACGGTCCCCACTTTGTTATCCACGAAGAGGCGGACGGAGAGGCGTGGGATGGGCTCGTAGCCGCCGCGCTGATTGCGCAGTTGGACATCCTTCCAAAAGGAACGCGAACGCCCACCGCTCGACCAGCCATAGACCCGCAGCGAGCCGTAGTTGAAATCGAGATCGAGCGAGGAGGTCTCCTTTCCTGTCGAGGAGAGGCGGATGCTGAGATTCGGCTCATTGCCCGACATGTCGACCGCATCGCAGCGCACCTCAAATTTATCCGGCAACCCGGCAAGCTGGCGATTGAGGCCGCCCGCGCGCCCATCGCTGCTGAAAGTGGAGTAGTTTTGGGCATTGGCCATCACGAACCGGCCATCGAGATGCACGAGGCGTTTAGGAGAGGCTTTCTTGCCGTCCTTCTTCTCGTCCTTCTTTTCTCCCAGCCACACCGCCGGTTCGCTGGAGGCATCGAGAATAGTGGTCTTGGGATTGGGGTAAACCAGGGTGAGCCGTTCGCGGGTCACGTCGAGCGTCCCGAGCAGCGCGTGCTTGAGTTGTACGCGCTTTGCATCCAGCGCGCTCAATTCCCCGCGCAGGCGATCGCCATTGCTCATTTCCAGCACGGCGGAAGGCGTGGGTTTCGCTTCTTCTGCTGAAGTCATGCGCACGCCGGCCACTCGCGCGGCCTGAAACTCCACTTCCTGGCCGGCCTCGGTCTTCCACTTCACGGTGGCACCATTTTGCGCATGGATGAGCGAGCCCGGCAGTTCGTCCCCGTTTTTGAAAACGAGCGCGGCTCCAGGCGCAATCTCCACAGTGGAAGTGGGAAACGAGACCACGTTCAGCGCGGAGGCCGGCACGTCGATCTGGTCCGCGAAGCTGGTCCGAAATTTTGCGCGGCTCCCGTCAATCTCAAGCCCAGCAGCACCCAGTTCCCCGCGGTGTGCAAAGACGAGCAGGGCATCAGCCCCGGCAATGGCCTTGGGCTGGCTGTGCAATTGCAGAAACACGCCGGTCTCACGTGTTTTCTTCTCACCCGAAAACACCAGCTCCTTGTCGCCAATGGACTCGAGCTTTCCGATTACGGGCGCTTCTTTTCCCGCAGTATAGGAATCCTCCACACGCACGGGCGCGCCCTCCACAGGCACGACACCGTCCCACGGCAGCATGCGGAAATGGCCCACCTCGGGACCGCCCTCCCGCTGGAGGCATATGCCGCTGATTCCGCGCGGCCAGCCGTTGCGCTGCTTCTCCTCTTTCTCCTCCCGTGTCTTCCAGTTCCCTACCTCCTTGCCGTTGCGATACACGAGCAGCTTGCCATCCACCCCGTCGTAAAACACCCGGAACCGCGCACGTCCATCGGGGCCCGCATCCTTGGGCATCGCCGATTTCTCGTGGTTCATGTTGTTGATGTAGATGCAGCGGTTGATGGAACCCTGCGAGAAATCGAGTTCGATGGTGCCCGTGCCGTAGCAATTGGGCTGCGGCCCGAAAGGCTGAATCCACAGCGTGGTCGTGGCTTTGTCGTCGGCCTTGAGATCGAACGACATCTCGAAGCGCGCGGGCGGCGAGACATTTTTCCCAATCCAGTCCACGCCCTTCACGCTGAGCCAGCCGTCCTTCTCCTCCACGGTGCCGGTGGGCGTGGGCCGCACCCAGCTCTCCAGCGCCATCGTTCCCGGCGCCAGGCTCGCCGCAGGTGCGGGGACCATTCCGAAATGCATCCACTCAATCGCGCTCCTCGGCACGGTGAATTTCGATTCCCCGCCCATCGAAAGCTGGAAGGTCTCGCCGTCCGGGCTCGTCACCTCCGCATACAACCAGTCGGCTCCCGGGAGCTTCACGGTGGCGTGCTTGGCCGCAACCTTTTTACCGGTGCCGGCGTCGCCCGACATCTCATGGTGCACCACCCCCTGCCCCGTATCGGGACCCAGTGCTATCTGGCGGATGAGCTTGCGGGAAAATCGCAGCGGCTCACTGGCGTCGGTGCGCTTCCAGACGATCTGCTCCTTGTCCAGCGAAAGCAGTTCGCCCCGCAGACGCCGCCCGTCCTGAAACGTGATGGCGTGCGGCAGGTACTCCATGGGCCGGGGATTGGACCCCCTCACTTTGTTTCCGCCGAGCGCCCAACCGATGAATCCGGCAATGGGGTTCCTGTTTCCGCCCTGCTGTAGCCTGGCAGGCTCGGCTCCGAAGAGATTGACCTCCGGGGTCTGCGCGCAAAGGCGTGCCCCCGCCAGCATGGCGGCAAGCGCGGCAAGGTGGACGCGACCGGCTGGGCGCGGGGTCATCGCCTAGTTGGAGCGTTCCTCGATGGATTGGAGGTAGTTTTGCAGCGCGTCGCGGAATTCCTCGGGCCATTCGCCCGCGTTGGATGCGCCGCCGCTCTTGTCGACCGTGCGCGCGCCCGGCTTGTTTCCAGCGCCGGGGCCCTCGCCTCCGGTGCCCGCGAGGTTGCTCGCATTGCGCGAGGCGTTGCCGCCCGGTTTGCGCGCCTTGGTCATCTGCTGCATCATCTGGCGCATGCGCTGCTGCATCTGCGCCATGCTCTCACTGGGCTTGCCACCCTTCTTGTCCGGCGGCACGAGCAGTTCGATGACGACGCCTTCCGTGGCCATCGTCTCTTCCCCGGTGTTCGGTTTGCGCAACTCACCAGAAACCTCCTGCATGAGTTCCTCCACTTTCGACAGCACAGGGCCCACCTGACCCATGAACTTCGCAAACTTCGGGTTTTCCCGAAGTTCCTTCACGGTACCCGACAATTGATTCTGGGCCACGCCGAGCTTCGCGCTGTCGGCGGTATGGTTCGCGTTGTTCTCCTTCTGCTTCTCCAGATCGGTGGTCTGCTCGCGAATGTTGTCCTGCGCCACTGCCGCGCGCACCATGGCAATCATCAGCTCCATCTGGTCCGGGTCCATCTCGCCCTGGCCACCCTTGCACTCGCACTCGCTCTGGATCATCTCCGCCCATTTGTTGAACTGGTCGCCCCACGCCTTCGCGCGGCCCACGCTCTTGAGGCCAAGGTTCGCGCGCACAAAGCCGGCGAGTTCGCCGAGCTCGCTCACGACCTTGGTTTCCTC
>JAYUWZ010000203.1:0-4416 GCA_043753265.1 Verrucomicrobiaceae bacterium | reverse complement strand
CCCACGCGTGGAATGGCTCGGCGCAGTGTGGGGCGGGGAGCGCTGGCCATACCTTCAAGGTGCGGATCTTTTCTGCCTGCCAAGTCACTCGGAAAATTTCGGACTCGCCGTGCTGGAGGCCGTGCAGGTCGGCACCCCCGCACTCACGACTACAGAAACTCCGTGGGGCGTCGCGCTCAAGACACGCGGCTACATCTGCATTCCCACCCGCAAAGAAGTCGCAGTGGCCCTGGGACAGTTCTTCGCCCAGCCCCGCCTGGACCGCGAATCCCTCTCGCAGTGGGCGTGGGACACCTACCACTGGAGCGCCCTCGCCCCCCGCTACAAAGCCCTCTACAAATCGCTCTAGGCCGATGCCCACGCCCGAACCCAACAGCCCCGAGGCCCTCCGCAAAGCCCGCAAAGTGCGCGACATCTTCTTCTTCATCGCGATCCTAAACATCGTGCTAGTGGCGATCGTGATGTGCGCAAGGCGAGAACCAATACCACCCGCACCAGCGCCACCTCCAGCTCCCGCAGTTCCGTAATCCCAAAAACAAGGACACGAGAGGGTGCACGGAACCATCCCAAGCCGAGGTGCATTCAGTAGCGGAGGTGGATGGCGCTCTCCGAGCGGCATGTGTCAGCATAGCCGGAGGCCACTTTTTATAAGAAGATGAGGGAATCGGCATCCCCCTCCAATTCCTGCCATTCGTTTTTAGGCAGGAAAGCCAAGTGGCACTCACGTATGGAGACTAATCCCGCTTGCACCCACCCTCTGCGTGGGAAAGTCTCACGGGTGATGAAACCAGCCCTCTGGATTGCTCCCATTGCCCTTCTTTCCCTAAGTGTCTGCCATGCACAAAAGGTTGAGACGCCTGTCATAGAGGCCGCCGGGAACGCATTGGCAGCGCCCGTTGCAGTCACGTTCCGGTGTGCGACACCCGGGGCCGTCATTCACGTGACCACCGATGGCGCGGAGCCCACGGAGCGCGATCTCGAACTCGAGCCCGGCGCCACCATTCTCCTCGATACCCCCGCCACCGTAAAGGCGCGCGCCATCATGCGCGATGGCCGTGCCAGCGAAATCGCGAGCACGCCTTTTGCGTTGCAGCCCGTTGCTGGCGATGGGGCCTCTTTTCTGGAGCAGGATGTTCCTTCCGTGGTCGCGACGGGCAGGAGTTACCGGGTGACGGTGAGCTTTCGCAATATCGGCACCACGCAGTGGACCCGCGAGACACACCGGCTCGATGTGGCGAAGGCCAATGCCAAATGGGGATGGGTCGCAGAGGCCGTGACGCCCGCAGCGCCTGTGGAACAATGGAAGGAAGCGGATTTTGATTTCCCGATCACTGCGCCCGCGGAACCCGGCACGTATAACTTTGAGTGGCGCATGGGCAACGCCAGCGGCGCGACCTTTGGAGAGGCTTCGCCGGTGAAGCGAATCCTCGTTGTCGATGCCGCAGCCGACCCCGATGCCGACGGCGTGCCCAACTGGCTGGAGGTGGAGCTGGGCACCAAGTTCGACGCGGCGGATTCCGACCGCAACGGCGTGGCCGATGGAGCGGAGGACTACGATGGGGACGGCATTGCCGATGCCACGGAGCATCTGGCACGCGCCAAAGCCACAGCAGGTGTGCCCGACCCGAAGTCCCCCACCCCGGCGAAAATCAGCGAAGCCGACGCCCCAAAAAGGCTCCTCGAAATTTTGAAATCCGGTCCGCAATCGTACAAGCAACTCCGCGCGCTGGGATTCGCATTCTCCGATGCGGAGTTCGACGCTTTTCTCAAAAAGCACGCCGGGCTTTTCCTATCCACGCGCAACGCCCGACCGGGTGATGCGGCGCGGCCCATCGTTCCCGGCAGTGGGTCGCTCATGCTGAATCTCAGCCCCTCCGTGGCCAAAATCACCGAACCCTACGTGCAAGCCCTGCTCGTGAAGACCCTGAAAATCAGCGCGCGCAGCTACAAATACCTGCGCACGATCGGCTATAATTATCCCGACGCCGATTTCGAAGGACTCATCAAGGCGAACGCGGAACTCTTTCGCTACACGCGCATCGTTCGGCGCGATGAGAGCGGGACGCGGATTATTCCGGGGTGGCCGGCGATCGCGCTGAAGGTAAAGAAGTAGAAACGCCAAACATCCAACATCCAACGCGGAACGTCAAATGGCGCAGGCGTGGAGCGATCATCGAAGCTGAAGCGCGAAGCGCCCTCGGAGTGCTCCGTATGTTTCTCACACATTCCGTTCCGCTGTATACAAGGACACAATCCCGCCGGTAAGCGGCTGGCACCTGGCATGGCGGAAACCAGCGGACTCTATCAATGCGCACATTTTGTCGCCTTGCGGGAATTCCTCAATGGACGCGCCGAGGTATTCGTAGGCGGAGCGGACTCCGGTGATTGCGCCTGCCAGCTTGGGAAGCACTCGGTGCAGGTAAAAGCGGTAGAGGCTGCGCAGCGGCGGCTTGGGCACGGAGAAATCGAGGATGAGCACGTGGCCGCCGGGACGCAGCACGCGGGCCATTTCGCCGAGGGCCTTCTGCCAGTTCTCCATGTTGCGGAGGCCGAAGGCGATGGTTAGGACATCGAATGCCGCATCGGCGAACGGGAGTGCGAGGGCGTCCGCCTGGACGAGGTGCGGCACGCCTTTTTTGCGCGCCTCCATGAGCATGGGCAGGCAGAAATCCGCGCCCACGACCCGGGCTGTGGGAACCTTTTTGTGCAGCGCCAGTGCGAGATCGCCGCTGCCTGTGGCGAGGTCGAGCACATCGGCAGGCGACCAGTTTGCCACGACCTTTGCGGCCTTTCTGCGCCAGAGGAAATCGAGCCCCCCGCTCATCAGATGATTTGCGAGATCGTACCGGCGGGCGATGCCGCCAAAAAGTTGCTGCACCAGCCGCCCTTTGCCGGGTGCAGGGGCGGGGCTTGGTTGAACATGAGGCATGGCTTTTAGGCATAAGCCGTGCTTTCCTGTCCGTCTAATCAATCCTTGCGGCACAGCCCACCGCTCAATGTCCACCTTTACATTCCCTCACGCTAAAATCCTCGTCGTGGATGACGAGCCGTCCAACGTCCGCCTGCTCGAGCGGATTCTCGATCTTTCCGGCGGGTTCACGTACCGCTGCACCACCGATCCGCGCGAAGCGATCCAGTTGTTCGCGGAGTTTCAGCCCGACCTGGTGCTCACGGATTTGCACATGCCATACATCGATGGCTACGCGCTCATGGAGCAACTGCGGCAGCTCGTGCCGGAGGACAGCTTTCTGCCCATCGTGGTGCTCACGGCGGACATCACGCCCGAGACACGCCGCAGGGCACTCGGCACGGGTGCGAATGATTTCATCACCAAGCCTCTCGATACCACCGAGGTGCAACTGCGCATCCGTAACCTGCTGGAGAACCGCTTTCTCAATTTGCGCCTGGAGGAGCAGGTGCGCCGCCGCACGCGGGAACTCGAGCATGCACTCGACCAACTGCAGGCAACGCAGGAGCAGGTGGTGAAGCAGGAGCGGCTCCGCGCGCTGGGCATGATGGCGGGTGGCATCGCCCACGATTTCAACAACGCACTCACGATGATGCTCGGCTACGGCGAGCTGCTGCTGCCGTGGGTGTCGCGCATGGCCCCGCAATCGAAGGAACACGGCTACATCGCCAACATCGTGGCGGCCGCCCAGGATGCCGCGCATGTGGTGAGCCGGCTGCGGGACTTCTACCGGCCCACGGAGGCAGGGGATGTGCGCGTGGCGCTCGATATAGGTCAACTGTGCAAGCAGGCGGTGGATTTTACGGCGCCCAAGTGGAATGTGCACGCGCGTTCCAAGGGCGTGCAAATCGAGATGCGCCTGGAACTCGGCGAAGCCCTGCACGTGCTGGGAAGCGCACCGGAACTGCGCGAGGTGCTTACCAATCTGATCTTCAACTCGGTCGATGCGATGCCTGAGGGGGGCACGCTCACCCTGCGCACGCGGGCGCTGCCCGAGCATGTGCGGGTGGACGTCATCGATACCGGCCTGGGCATGACCCCGGAGGAACGCGCGCAGTGCCTGGAACCGTTCTTTACCACCAAAGGGGAACGCGGCACCGGTCTCGGGCTCGCGGTGGCCTACGGCATCATCCAGCGCCATGGCGGGCAGATCGAGATCGAGAGCGAAAAGGGGCATGGCACTGTGTTCTCGCTCCTCCTGCCGACCGCAACGAGTGACGGCCTTGCCGCACAGGAGCCGGATGCGGGAACGGTATCCCGGGCGCTCCGCGTGCTGGTGGTGGACGATCAGGAAATAATCTGCGAGCTCATCGCCGAGCACCTGCGTGCGGATGGCCATGAGACCGAGATAGAGTCGGAGCCCCATATCGCTTTGGCGCGCGTGGTCGCGGGCGACTTTGATTTGCTGATCACCGACCAGTCGATGCCGGGCCTCTCCGGTGAGCAAC
>JAYUWZ010000202.1:0-1960 GCA_043753265.1 Verrucomicrobiaceae bacterium | reverse complement strand
GTCCACGCCGTCATTTTGCAGGAGGGTGAAGAAGTCCCCGTCCGCCGCCTCGTAGTTGAGGGCGAGAGCCAGCTCTGTGGGCTGCGTGATGCTCGCGGTGCCGGCGACGTTAACCTGATCGTAGTCGAGCCCGGGAAGGGTGTCACCGTTGAGGTCGACGAGGAAGAACCCGCCGGACAATTCGAGATTGCCGGTGCCCAGAATGCCAGTGCCGGCAAACCCCGGGGCAATGACGCCGCCGTTGATCTTCACCGCGCCTGCCAGGCCGCTTCCGCTGAGGGTGCCGTTGAGGTTCACCGTGGTCAGCGAACTTGCCACGATGCTGCCGCCGGCGCCAAGGACCAGGATACCCTGATCGACGGCCGTGGGTCCCGTGTAGGTATTGAATCCATTCAACGTAAGGGCGCCAGAGCCCAGTTTGGTGAGGCCACCGCTCACATTCGGCGCGAGGGTGATTCCCGCGAGGTCCACCGCAAAGCCGGTGCCCGCGCCGTCGCCCTTGATATTCACCTGGGGAGTAATGGTGAATGCGGTGCCTGGATTGGTCACCGTGATGCTGGTGATCACACCATTGGTAAGATTTGCCACGGCGGTTGCGCCCGTACCGTCTCCCCCGACGATGTCCAGATACGGAGTGCCACGGTAGCCGCTGCCGCCGCTCAGCACGGGAATGGTGGCCACACCGCTGCCCGACGGTGCGAGCAGTGGCTGTGCGACAATGACGTCGAAGCCATTGGTATCAAAAATCGCACCACCCGCGCGGACGTAGGCTGCGTCGAGTGCCTCGAGAAAATTCGCGCTCGTGGCGACCGCGCGCAGGGTGCCTCCATTCAGGTTGAGTTCGCCGGTGCCTCCCGCGACGTTCTGCGTGATCTGCTGCGTCGCGACGGTGCCGCCGGGGAGAATGTTCAGGATGCCGCTTCCCGCGCCGCCCCCGTTTACATGACCGAGCCAGATGCCGCCCAAGGCGGTGACTGTTCCCGTGCCGCGCACGTTGACCACGCCGTTGCCTTCTTCGCCGACGAGGATTTTTTGCCCCGTGCCATTATGGGAGAAAGTCCCCCCTTTCACATCGAGCAGCCCGTAGCTCTCCGCCGCCCCATTCTGGAAGCGGCCGACGACCGTGAACCCGCCGTTGATGTTCACCGAGCCGCCCTCGACGACCATCACGCCGGTGCCGAACGCGCCGATCTGGAAATTGTTGCTACCCGTGACGCTGCCGCCGGTCATGCGCCAGCCGCCATACACGTTTTCCGTGCCTGCAAATGCTCCGCCGATGCGCCAGTCTCCTCCACCATTGGTGCCGGTAAAGCTGCCATCGCTCTGCACCACCATGCCATTGGTGCCGACGTTTTTGCCCACGTAGAGCAAGCCGCCGGCGAGGGTGCCACCCTCGATGGTGAGCAGGCTCGCGCCGGTGCCCGCGTCGCCCACGTTGAAGTCGCCGACGGCGTTCAGGTTGCCGCCCGGTTTTACCGTGAGCCTTCCGCCCGTGCCGCTGCCGAGTCCCAGCCAGTTGCTGATTCCCACCGAGCCCCCGCTCTCAATCGTGGTGTCGTTGTCGATCTGCAGCGATTGCGTGCCGCTCAGGGTGCCCTGGATAATCGTCGTGCCCGCATTGAGATCCGTGATGCCGGTGTGCGTCGCAAACCCGATGTAGGTGAAGGTGCCGGAACCTTCCTGGCCTATCTGGCCCGAGCCGCTGATGTTGTTCTCGACCACCACGGCGTCGGAGCGGTTGAACACCAGCCTGCCCGCGCCCGTCACAGTCACCGCTGCGGCACCGAGCGTGCCGGTGTTGCCTCCCGCGCCGATGCGCAATTGTCCCGCAGCCACGCTGATGGTGCCGCCGTAGCTGCTGTTGTCCGCGGTGAGGTCCACATTGCCCGCGCCGCCTTTTGCAAAGTTCCCGGTGCCGCTCAGCGCCGCGGAGATCGTCAGCGCATTCGTGGCGCTGAAG
>JAYUWZ010000201.1:0-9297 GCA_043753265.1 Verrucomicrobiaceae bacterium | reverse complement strand
GCCGGCTCACTGCCATCGGCGGCACATGCACCCTTCGCACCCGCGAAGCCGGTGGCACCGAGGTGGAACTCCGCGCGCCGCTCCACACGGCAACCCTTTGAAAATGATCATCCGCACCGCAATCATCGAGGATGTCGCCCCATTCGCAAAAGCCCTGCGCCAATACATCGAGCTAAGCGATTCCGGCGTCGAGTGCGTGGGCATTTACCCCACAGCCGAGGAAGCTCTGCGACGCATGCCCAAAGCTCCACCGGATGTCGCCATCGTCGACATCAATCTACCCGGCATGAGCGGCATCGAACTCGTCGCCCGGCTGCGCGAAATCTGCCCCTCCATCCTCTGCCTGATTCTCACCACCTACGAGGACAGCATCCCCATTTTTAACGCACTCAAGGCCGGGGCCTGCGGCTATCTGCTCAAGCGCGCCCCCGCCGACGAAATCGTCAGCGCCATCGTACAAGCTCATGGAGGCGGCTCCCCCATGTCACCACAGATTGCACGAAAGGTCGTCGGCTTCTTCCACAAACAACCCGTCTCCGACGGCATCAAGGATCTCACCGAGCGCGAGGGTGCTGTGCTGCAGCTCCTCGCCGAAGGGGCCATGTACAAGGAAATCGCGGAAAAGCTCAGCATCAGCATGGATACCGTGCGGAGCCACATCCGCAAGGTATACGAAAAACTTCACGTCCACTCCCGTACTGAAGCGGTGTTGAAATATCTCGGCAAATAGCGAACACCCTTCACGGGACCTTCGCACTTTTCAGCCGGCTAGTAGTCTTTCTCCCCCGGCTCCTCGACCGACGAGATGAGCTTCTTCACAATCTTGTCCGCATCCATGCCCTCGCTGTCCGCGGTGAAGTTCGTAAAAATCCGGTGTCTCAGCGTGGGACGTGCCACTGCGCGAACGTCATCGGTGGTCACGAGCAGGCGGCCATCAATCACCGCGCGCGCTTTTGCACCGAGGATGAGGTACTGGGCCGCCCGGGGGCCGGCACCACAGTGGATGTATTTCTTGATGAACTCGGGCGCGCGTTGATCGTTCGGGCGCGTGGACCGCACGAGTCGCACGGCGTATTTGATGACGTGGTCGCTCACCGGCAGGTCGCGCACCGCAGCCTGGAGTTCCAGAATCTGCCGCGCCGTGAGCACCTTGTTGAGCGTATACTTTTGCGGGGAGGTGGTCGCTTTTGCGATGCTCTCCTCCTCCGACTCGCTCGGGTAGTCGACATACACGCTGAACATGAAGCGGTCGAGTTGCGCCTCAGGCAGCGGATACGTGCCCTCCTGCTCCAGTGGGTTCTGTGTGGCGAGCACGAAGAAGGGTGAGTCGAGCGTGAAAGTCTGGCCCGCGGCGGTCACACGGTATTCCTGCATCGCCTCCAGTAGCGCGGCCTGCGTCTTGGGTGGGGTGCGGTTGATTTCGTCCGCCAGCAGCATCTGTGTAAAAATCGGCCCCCGGATGAAGCGATACTCTTTCTTCCCAGTGGTGTCGTCCACTTCGAGAATGTCGGTGCCGGTGATGTCGCTCGGCATGAGATCGGGCGTGAACTGGATGCGCTTGAACTGCAAGTCGAGCACCTCCGAAATCGTGCGCACAAGCGTGGTTTTGGCGAGACCGGGCATGCCGATGAGCAGTACGTGACCACGCGAAATGATCGCCGTGAGCACATCGCGGATAATATCTACCTGTCCCACGATCGCCTTTCCGATCTCGCGCTCGATAATTTTCGTCCGTTCACTCATGGCCTGCACGAGCGCCTGAATCTCGGGCCGGTTTGCCACGCTCGTCGCCTTGATCGGAATCGTCTGGCTGGCGGCCTCCGCAATCCTTGATGCATCGGGAGATTTGTTTTCGAAAACAAACACGTTGTCCCCCACCACCACCTCATCTTTGTCGCTCAGGGGCTCATCCTTAAGCCGGCGTCCATTGAGTTCAGAGCCATTTACGCTGCCCATGTCGCGGATGCGCCATCCGCCGGCTACGGGATAAATTTCGGCATGGCGGCGCGAGGCGGCGCTATCGGGGTGAAGGACTATGTCAGCCTTGGGATCGCGACCGATGACGACGGGGTTGTCGCCAAGGGAAAAGACGTGGCCTTGCTGGTAGCCGAGGAGGACTCGAATCTGTGGCATGTTTGGGCGGTTGGGTTGGGTGGAGGCTGAGATAGCAAGTCGAGTGCTAGCGGACGGTTACGGAAGCACAATATTGCCGATGTCCTTTACGACATCGATCACACGAAGGTTGCCGAGTGTCTCAACTTTCTCATGCTTGAGAGGCGAGAGTGTCCCAAGTGGCTGTTCCTCGCGGTAGATGTGGCGGTTGTCTGCAAAGTCCCAGTCGTCATTAGCCTTATTCAAGGTGGCCACCTCAAACCTGCGCAGACTCGATTGCAGCACCTCCCCGCTCTGCTTCAGGATTTCCTTGTCGCGCATGCGTTCGATGAAGCAGAGGAGCTTCTCCCCATCTTCTTCAACGCCCGCCCTGTGGAGCTTCCATTTGTTGAAAAAGTTATCCGCCTTATTGAGCCGAATCGCCACGTGCTTCTTCTGGTCATC
Source organism: Verrucomicrobiaceae bacterium (assembly GCA_043753265.1). Classification (GTDB taxonomy): domain Bacteria; phylum Verrucomicrobiota; class Verrucomicrobiia; order Chthoniobacterales; family Chthoniobacteraceae; genus SXWH01. The sequence goes on along the minus strand of JAYUWZ010000201.1, from coordinate 6,741 downwards.
GGTGAGTTCCACGGCCTTTGCGCCCAGTGCGAGCCCTTCGTAGACACTCGATTTTCCGACGAGCACGAGGTCGTATTTGCCAGTCGGCAGGCCACCAAATTTGAATGCCTTGCCTCCCTCGGCTAGCTCTGCCCGGTAGCAACTCTTGCGGTCGCGGGAGAGGGCGATGGCGTGGGTGAGTTCTTTGTCCACCCGGCCCGCGATCCCGCCGGTCGCGGCGGGGTCAGGTTTGGTGTAGAGATTAGCCGTCTGGGCCTGGAGAATGCCCGCTAGGGCAAGAAGAAGGAATAAAATGCGGTGCATGGCGAGATTGGCGGTAGTAAAACTCCGCAGTGAACGCACACTTGGCGGAAAAGCAGGGCGTGCTAAGACAAAAAGCGTTCCATCCAATATTTCCTCTGCTTCCGAATCACTACATTACCATGCAAACTCGCCGAACCGCCCTCAAGACCCTCGCCACCTCCGCCGCCGCTGCATTTGCCGCTGGTGATATCTTTGCCCAGGCTCCCGCAGCCGCCGCCCCTGCACCGGCTGGACCTTTTACCCTGCCGCCGCTCGGCTATGCCTTCGATGCGCTGGAGCCCATCATCGATGCCAAGACCATGGAGATTCACCATGGCAAGCATCACAAGGCGTACGTGGACAAGCTGAATGAAGCGGTGGTCAAGGCTCCGGAACTCGCAGGCAAGACGGTCGAAGAGCTTCTCAAGAACCTCGCAGCCGCTCCCGAGGCGGTGCGCGCAGCCGTCCGCAACCATGGAGGCGGGCACTACAATCATACCCTCTTCTGGCAGCACATGAAGAAAGGCACGGGTGGTCCCGAGGGCGCGCTGCTGAAGGCCATCGAGTCTGCCTTTGGCTCCTTTGCGAAATGGCAGGAAGCCTTTGGGGATGCCGCAGTGAAGCAGTTCGGCAGCGGCTGGGCCTGGCTGGTGGTGAAGGGCGAGAAGCTGGTCATTGAGGCCACGCCAAACCAAGACTCGCCGCTCAGCACCGGTGGCACTCCGCTGCTCGGAGTGGACGTGTGGGAACACGCCTACTACCTCAAATACCAGAACCTCCGCGCCGCTTACGTGAAGGCTTTCCAGGAGGTCATCAACTGGCAGTTCGTGGGTGAGCGCTTCAAGAAGGTGATGGGATAACCCGGACTTTTGGTGGCCGGTCAAAAGGTGGCCGGCCACTGAGCCAATCCTACCTGACCTTGCGCGTCGTGTTCTGTGTCTTCATCAAGTTGCCGTTGCGGTCGTACATTTTGACTTCCAGTAGTGTGGCCTGTCGGAAGCGTGTGCCCCAGATATAGTTCTTCGTACACACCAGCGTGTCCTTGGCGTCGTAGACCACTTCCTGGATCATGTGATCCGCGCCGTCCAGGGTGTACCTGCTCTTCTGGAAAATCTTGCCTGCGTTGTTGTAGTAGATGGCGGATACGGGCTGCAGGCGGTTGTCGAGAGTGTAGACAATCTTGTAGCGAGGCTTGCGATTGCTATCGAAGAACGACTCGATGGACTGCTTTTTCTCCGGGTCGATTTCCTTGGAACTGCCCGAGCCGTCATCGTGCTCGGTGTTGGTCACTCGCTTGGCGGGTGCTGCAAAGGCGAGCGAGCCAAGGCACAGGGAGGCGGCTAGGATGAGGAGCGGTTTCATGCTGCGACGTCGATGGGATGATTGAATTGGAGATCGTAAAGCCTGCGGTACTCGGGAGAGGTTTCGTAAAGCTCAGCGTGCTTGCCGACGGCTTTGATGACGCCGTGTTCCATAAGCACGATTTGATCGGCTTTCAAGATCGTGGAGAGGCGATGGGCAATCGCGAAAACCGTGCGGCCACGTGAGAGCGTCTCCAGCGCTGACTGGATGCGTTTCTCGCTCTCGCTATCGAGAGCGCTGGTCGCTTCGTCGAGAAGGAGGATGGGCGCATCCTTCAGCAAGGCGCGGGCGATGCTGAGACGCTGCTGCTGCCCGCCGGAGAGATTGCAGCCCTTGTCGCCGATGATGGTGTCGTAGCCCTGTGGCTGTGCGGTGATGAAGCCGTGGGCGTGGGCGGTCTCCGCGGCCTTCTCGATTTCCGGCTGCGTGGCTTCGAGGCGGCCATAGCGGATGTTTTGGCGGATGCTATCGTGGAAAAGGAACACGTCCTGGCTCACCGTGGCGACGTGCTCGCGCAGGGAGGCCTGCGAGATGTCGCGGAGGTCGCGTCCATCGATGGTCACGCGGCCTTCGCCCGGTTCGTAGAGACGCTGAAGCAGCGCGAGCAGCGTGCTCTTGCCACTGCCGCTTTCGCCCACCAAGGCGCACGTGGAGCCCACGGGAACGGTAAGTGACACGCCTTTCACTGCCGGGGCGTCCTTGCCGGGGTAGGTAAAGGTGACATTCTCAAAGCAAATCGAGCCACGCACTTCTGCGAGCGGCTGCGCATTCTCCGCGTCCTGGATTGCGGGAGCGGTGTCGAGCAACTCGAAAACCTTCGTCGTGGCGGCGAGACACTTTTGCATCATGAGATGGATGCGGCTGAGCGCCTTGAACGCCGGGTACATGAGAACCAGCGCACCCACGAGTGCGAGGACGGTCCCATTGGGCAGCTTCGCCCACCACGCGTAAAAGAGTGCCCCGCTGATGCCGACGGACGCGACCGTCTCCACCGCGGGTCCGGTCATTTCCATGGCCTTGCGCCACTTCATCACAAAGCGGAGCATCGCCTGGTTGGCCACGTTGAAGCGCGATGCCTCATAGTCCTCGCGGGCATGCGTCTTCACCACGCGGATGCCGCCAAAGGCCTCGTGCATGAGCACCATCATCTGTCCGGCTTCATCCTCCTCCTTCGCCGCGCTTTTGCGCACTCTCTTGCTCACGATGAGCACGGGGAGGAGGAGGCAGAGCGGAAAAAGAAAGAGCGCGGCGATGGTAAACTTCCAGTCGAAATAAAGCATCATGGCCACCGCGCTCAGAATGCTCACCGGCTGCTTCACGATGTCACTTGCGATACTCGTGAGCGCCCCCTGTGCGATGCGCGTCTGGTTAAACACGGTCTGCACGAGGTCGCCCGCCTTCTGCCGGTTGAAGAACTCCATCGATTGCCCCAGCGTGTGCCGGTAGACCTTCTGGCGGATGTCATCGAGCACCCGCTGGCTCACCCAGAGTACGCAGTAGGCATTGAGGTACGAAAAGAGCCCGCGCATTGCCATCACCACCGGGATGCAGAGGCAGAGCGTCATCACGAGATTCATGGGAGCCCGGCCATCGGTCCCCATGCTGGCCCATTCGCGCAGGAATGCGGGAAGCTTTGCGAGTTCATCCGTCCTGCTCGGCAACACCAGATCGCCAGCGTGCTTGATGATGGCCAAGAGCAGGCCATTTGCCCCGGCGAAGCAGACGCCGAACAGGATGCCCATGAAGAAGCGCTTGCGGTAGGGCTTCATGAACGAGAGCAGGCGTCCGTACGGTCCGCGAGCTGTGCGAACAAAATCCTTCATCGACATCTTGGCGATGTCTTTGCGGGACACTTTTTTGGTGGCTGTAGCCATGTAACCGCTCATGAAACCACGGAAACCCGGCAGGCGAAGCGAAAATTGCTTAAAAGACCGTGTCCAAAAGGCTCCGACAGATCGTCCAACTGTATCACGGGCTGTGACACCAATTGTGCAACAGGCCATTGCACAATTGGTTTCCGGCGCGGTTTTATTGGAAGAGTTTTCTGCATAAGCGGTGGATTAGCGCATGCCCTGGCTGATGAAATTCAGGGCTTCGGGGAGGGATGTTTTCCAGTAGTCCCACGTGTGGCCACCGTTGCGGACCCTGTATTCATGCGGGATGCCCGCTTGCTTCATGGCGATGTGGAGGAGGGCGTTGCCGGCGTAGAGGAAGTCGTCATCGCCGCAGTCGATAAAGAAGCGCACGGCTTTCTTTTTATCTGCGGGGATGCGTGGGACGAGGTGGAGGATGCTGTTCTGATTCCAGAAATCGGTGATGCGTGGATCGCCCTCTTTCGTCTCGCCGAGGATGGCTTGGTAGCGGCGGTTGAATTCCGCGAGGGGGAGCTTGGTGACTTCGTCGTCGCTGAATACGGCGGAGCTCATGGCGTAGCAGGAGCCGAACAGCTCGGGGTGGTGCAGCGAGTAGAGGAGGCTTCCAAAGCCGCCCATGCTGAGGCCCGCGACGGCGCGGTATTTGGCCTCGGGTTTGGTGCGGTAGGTTTTCTCAATGTGAGGCATGAGTTCCTTGAAGAAGTAGTCCTCGAACGGATACTCGCCCTTTGCGTGATTGAGGTAAAAGGTGCGCTCGGCGTCGGGCATCACGATAATCATCGGCACCGCTTTGTTTTCGCGGATGGCGGTGTCGGCAATGGCGCGTGCGTCGCCGAGCTTTGCCCAGGAAGTGGCGTCGTCGCCGAGGCCGTGGAGCAGGTAGAGCACGGGGTAGCTCTGGCCTGAGGTCTCGTATCCAGCGGGGAGATAGACGGAGAACTTTTTGTCCTTCTTCAGGATCGCGCTGGGGATCGACTCGTTCTCCACGAGCTTGCTGCTGACGGCGACGGTCCCGGGAAGCTTTATCACGTTGGTCTGGTGGCCTTCGCGCACGGCGAGCTTTGCGTAGGATTCCTTGAGCTTCGCCTGTTCGTCGGGGTTTTCGGGCAGGGGCGTGTAGTGGAATGCAGGGAGCAGCTTGTCCCATACGATGTTGAGTTGCGCCTGCATGTCTTTCGTGTCGGCAGTGATGGCTATGACGGCATCCTGCCCGGGAAGCACGAGGCAAAACTGGCCGAAGGCGCCATCGCCGCGGAATGCGCCGTGCCGGCAGCGCCAGAACTGGAAACCATAGCCTTGATCCCAATCGCGCGCAGGGTCGCTGCCATTGGACACCTGTTTGCCTGTGGCCTGCTCGACCCAGGATGCGGGGAGGAGTTGCTTTCCGTTCCACTGGCCTTTTTGGAGATAAAGCTGGCCGAATTTTGCGATGTCCTCCGTGCGGATGAAGAGGCCCCAGCCACCGGAGGAAATGCCCTGGGGGCTCGTGCTCCACTCCGCTCCCTCAATGCCGAGCGGCTCGAAGAGGCGCGGGCGCAGGTAGTCGAGGACGGTCTGGCCAGTGACCTTTTGCACGACGGCGGAGAGGGTGTAGCTGCCGGGCGAATTGTAGAGGAAATGCGAGCCGGGCTTGTGCTCCACGGGATGCGAGAGGAAGGTTTTCACCCATGGCACGTCGGGTGTGAACTTCGGCTCGGTTTGGTGGCCGGTGGACATGCTGAGCAGGTCGCGCAGGCGCATGGACTGGAGATTTTTGGAAGGCTGGGCTGGGGCGTCCTCAGGGAAGAATTTGAGCACCGGGTCGTCCACGCTCAATTTGCCCTCGGCTGCCGCTAGGCCCACAGCGGTGGAGGTGAAGCTCTTGCTGAGCGAATACATGACGTGCGGCTTTTCCGCGGACTCGGGCTTCCACCAGCATTCCGCAATGACCTTGCCATGCCGGACGAGCATGAAGCTGTGCATGGTGTCCACCTTGGCATCGGCGGCCTCGATGAAAGCGCGGATGCCTGCGGAAGAAACGCCCTGCGCCTCCGGGGTGCTGCGCGGGAGGGGCTGGGCAGCAAAGCTGACCTGGGCGGCCCAAAGCAGAGTGAGACCGAGGACGGGAAGGAGCTTCCGAGCGGGAGTGTTCATGCGGTGTGGTGTGGTGTAATCATCGAAACGGGTGGGGCAAAGCAACTCTCTGCGTTCCGGCGCTGTATAGCGTTTCGGCGATAAAGGAGACTTTCGGGGTTATTGCGCATTTTGCGCGGGTCGCGTGAAAGGGGGCCGCAGATGGGCGCAGCGGAATATCGGCGATGGGGGATCGCCGATAATGCGAGGCTGCAAAGTCTTGAGGAGGTGCAGGTTGTGGGGGGTGTTTTGGAATATCGGCGATAACGGCGATGGGGCGCGACGGCCCTGCATTCCCTCCCGGACGGACTGAAAGTCCATCCCACAATGGTTTTTTGCATTTTGCGCGGGTTTTGTGAAAGGGGGCCGCAAGTGGAATATCGGCGATAACGGCGACGGGGCGCGACGGCCCTGCGTTCCCTCCCGGACGGACTGAAAGTCCATCCCACAATGGTTTTTTGCATGTTGCGCGGTTCTGTGAAAGGGGGCCGCAAGTGGAATATCGGCGATGGGGGATCGCCGATAATGCGGGACTGGAAGCTGCTGATGCGATGGGAGTTGTGGGAGTGATTTGGAATATCGGCGATAACGGCGATGGGGCGCGACGGCCCTGCATTCCCTCCCCGGACGGACTGAAAGTCCATCCCACAATGGGGGTTTTTGCGCATTTTGCTCGGGCAAGATGTCGCTCTTGCGAACCGTGATCTGGATGACAGGAAAGAAGTTTTCCTTTCTGGGATACAGTGTTTTGAACTGCCAGTGCTTCTTTTACCATGCCCCTTCTGCCTCCCTTTTCCATGGAGAATAACTTAGCTCAATTGGGATACAGTGTCACGCGTGATCGGGTGCCTGCCCCACTGCACGCAGTCCACGGCGCAGCCCGCGCTTCGCCAGCTTGGCGTTGCTCGCAGCCGGAAATGAATTTCGGCAACTGCTCCATTCACCCGCGCGCACACCGCGACGAAGTGAGGTTTGCGCCGCCCGCCTCCGCCCCGGCGCCATCTGCGATTCTCGACTCGTTCCTCGCTGCTAATGACGTTGCCCTTGCTATAGGGGGCAATGTCCTCGGGCGCCCGGCCGGTCGCCAGCTTCGCGCCGGTCACCGTCGAGT
>JAYUWZ010000200.1:0-1962 GCA_043753265.1 Verrucomicrobiaceae bacterium | reverse complement strand
ATCCAGTGTAAAACCAGATATCTTTGCGCGAAGCAGACAGTCCAGAAAGAGATTTTCAAGTTCTATCAAATTACTTCTGTCGCCTTCAGCCGCAGCTCGCGCCTCCTTTAATGTGCGCCTGATGTCAATTTCGCGGGCTTCAAGTTCTGAAGCTTTCTTATATAACTCATCAACCTTGCCCGACAACCTTATATAGTCTCCTAGTTTTAATATGGTCTGTTCAATTTCAGCCTTCCTGCGCTCATATTCTAAAGTACTCGACAAGTAGGAAGAGTCGTAATCGCTCTCGCCGCCGGTTTCGGGTTGGATTCCGCCCCCGATGTTTTCTTTCCTCCTGCCCAAGCACATCAAACAAGGCCAGCAATTCGTGAAGGACGCGAGGAAGCTGCTGGCCTACAAGCGTGACCTGTGGGGCGCTGCAACGGTGGCGGAATTCGAGGCGGGGATTGCAAAGCTGGATGCGGCGGTGAAAGGGCGCAGGGAACCGGCGGTCAGGGAGGCGGCAATGGCGCTCGATGCGCTGTGCGTGGCGAATGTGCCTCCGGTGCGCGATTCGGCGTGGCGGGAAAATGTGGAGGTATTTTTGGTCGCAATCGTCGTGGCCCTCGGGGTGCGCACCTATTTCCTCCAGCCATTCACGATTCCCACAGGGTCCATGTTTCCGACGCTCAATGGGATCATCGGATACCCGACACAGAAGCCCGCGCCCAACCTGTTGGTGCAGGCTTGGGACCTGGCGGTTTATGGACGCTTCCACGTGGACGTGGTGGCCGAGGACGATGAGCAGGTCCAAAGCATGGTGGAGACTTCGAGGGCAGTGATAATGACTTACACGAAGGTGGTGACGGACAAGAACACCTACATGCTGCATATGCCGGTGGCGACGGCGCGGGACTATTTCGGGGTGCGACCAGGGATGCGTGTGAAGCGTGGGGAGCCGATCGCGCAGGGGTATCAGGACACGGGAGATCATGTGTTCGTGGACAAGATGAGCTACAACTTCCGCACGCCGCGGCGGGGGGATGTTTTCGTCTTCAACACGACAGGCTTGCAGACGATCGAGTATCGGAACAATCCGACCGCGCCCTCGCAGTATTACATCAAGCGACTCGTCGGCGTGCCGGGGGATGAATTGCGGATCGACTCGCCGCTGCTCCTCGTCAACGGGCAGCGGGCGCAGGGCGAGGCGTTCGATCGGGTGATGTCGATGGAAGGCGGCTACCGCGGCTACGGCTTCGGCTTCCCAAGCTTCCTCTACCCGCACCTGCGGGCGGCGGACGATCCATGCACGGTGCCTGCGAAGAATTACTTCGCGATGGGGGACAACAGCTACCACAGTTCAGACAGCCGCGACTGGGGTCCGGTGCCGGAGGGGAATATCATGGGGCGCGGGATGCTGGTGTATTGGCCGTTCCGCCCGCACTTCGGCTTGATCCGCTGAGGAGTTCACCCTTGGCACCTGCCGCTCAGTCGTTACTTTCCCTCCCGAATGGCTCGTCGCGCTAGTTCCTCCGCCCACCCTGTCTGGATCATCATCGCTGTCGTCATCCTCGCCGCCGCGATCGCCGGCGGGTGGCTGCTCTTCGGGCGGGTGAACGATCCGTATCGCACACTCTCGGTGCTGCCGGCACAAGACTATCTCCAGAACGCAAACAGCCTGCGCGGGAACGTGTATAAGCTGGATGCCACGGTGCTGAAGCAACTGGAGTGGTCGCCGAAAGTGGGCCGACTCTTTTCGGTGGAAGCGCCAGGTGGCGAAGTGCTCGGCGTGCTGGTGCCACCGGAGTTTGGCAGCGTGAATATCGAACGCGGTCAGCGTTTTCTCTTCAAAATCGAAGTGGGCGACAAAGGCATCCTGCGGGCGCAAGATGTAAAGAAAGCGTAGCTCCTATGAAAACATCCCTCCTTGCCCTCCTGCTCTGCGGCGCATCCCTCCACGCACAGGTGCCAGATGCCGCCGCC
>JAYUWZ010000199.1:0-1965 GCA_043753265.1 Verrucomicrobiaceae bacterium | reverse complement strand
TATCGAAGATGGGCTGCAGCTTGGCGATGATCTCGGCTTGGTTCATAAAAAATCAGGATTCACTGCGTAGGGCGGCTCCGTAGAAAAGGCTTATTTTAAGTGCTCGGCAACACCTGGTGTCTTATCCGGCAGTGCGGAACGAGTGTTTACCGGCCCTCAGGCAGGACCATAAGCATGCTGGGTGATGCGGATTTTGGTGGGGATGTTCTGAAAGTGCTCCAAGGGTTTTTCAAATTCCTTGGAGTCCCGATTGTCGGACATCAAGGCGAATCCCATGCGCGGGTAGAAGTCGCGCACCATTTCGTTCTTCGCCGTGGGGATGTAGATGCCGAGGAGCCGGGTGCAGCCACGCTCGCGGGCGAGGCGGGCGAACTCATTCAAGGCGGCCTCCTCGACCTGGCGCTTGAGCACGCGGCAGCTCATGAGCCAGGTGTCGATCTCCATGGTTTCGCCGAAGACTTTCCCGATGAGGATGGAGATAAGGCCGTGGTCGCCGAAGCGGTCCTTGAGGCGGATGGAAAAGCACACGTGCGCCGGGTCGGCGAGCAGAGCCAGCACGTCGGCCTCGGTGCGGCGGCGGGTGGTGAGATTGAACTGGTTGCTCTTGTTGATGAGCTGGGAGAGGCGGGGCGCGTCCACGGGGCGGAACTCACAGATGCTGGCCTCCATCTCCAGCGACTCGAGGTAGGAGTCCATATCGGTGACGGAGGTTTGCAGCGCCTTGCGCTGGGACTCGGCCTGATACTGGCGCGTGCGCTCGGAGTCCTCGGTGGTGATGCTGCGCGGCTCGAAGAGGCGGCAATCCTGGAGCTGGGCGACGTATTCCGAGGGATCGGGCCCAAGGAGAATGGTGGCGACCTCGGGTGCGAACTGGCGGACGATGTCGATTTCGGCGGGGTTGTCGTCGACGAAAGCAAAGCTATCGAGGCCGAGGTTCAGTTCGGCGGCCATCTGGCGGATGTTCTCGGACTTCGGCTCCCAGTTTGCCTTGAAGGATACGATGTCGCCCATGCGCAGCACCATCTCGGGGTGTGATTCAAATGGTTCGGCGGCCCTGGCGTGGTCGTTTTTGCTGCACACGGCGAGGAGTGTGCCCCGCTGCCGCAGCGACAGGATGTAGCGCTGGAAGGCTTTGAATGCTTCGCCGCGTGGCGAGGTGTCGCCGAGCTCGATGCCCTCCATTCCGTCGTCGGCGATCACGCCACCCCACAGGGTGTTGTCGAGGTCGAGCACGAGCACCTTGCGCGGGGCACGGCGCAGGGAGGCGATGAGTTGTGCGACCTCGCGGGCCACATCGGGCAGCAACGCGGAGGAGCAGGGCTGCTTGCTCTCGAACCACGCGCGGGCATCCCGCGAGGTGAAGCCGCCACGACGGGCGGCGAGGAATTCCATGTCGCAGATGTGCAGGAAGGGCGGAGCCTGGAGTCCGAGCTCTAGGTTTACGGCTTTGCGGAAGGCCCAATCCGAGCCGAGCGAGCGGGAGCGGAATGCGCCCAGATCGTGGCCTGCGGGGAGCATGAAATTGGCAAGAATCACCTCCGCTCGGGTGCGCTCGTGGACGCGACGGGCGAGTGCCAGGAGGTCCTCCACGATGCGACCGGCCTCGGCCTGCTGCGCCTCGCGGGGATCAGTGAGATTACCGGAGTAGCGGCAGCGCTGCTCCGAGGGAAGAATAAGGACGACCTGCGGGGCGAACGCGTAGAGGCCGCTGGTATCGTCGGTGATTTCGGAAATGTAGTTGTCGAAGTCACCGGCCCAGATTTCGCAGGGTGTTCCCTGCATTTCGCAGAGGTGCTCCAGAAGTTCGCGAAAGGGGTAGAGGCTGTATGCGCCGGCCAGCGCGATCCGAAGGCGGGCCGGGGAGGTTGCAGGATTCGCAAGGCCCCGCGCGTGGGCTTTTTTCCGCAGCACGGAGAGCATGAAAAGGACGTCGAACTCCGTGGCGGCAGCAGTGGCATCTGCAAG
>JAYUWZ010000198.1:0-1965 GCA_043753265.1 Verrucomicrobiaceae bacterium | reverse complement strand
AGGCGGCAGGAGGCGGGAGCCCCATGATAAGTTTGGTTGGTTTTCCTGCCGCCCCCCGCAAAAGCCTCCATCCAGAGCGGTAGCAAGCTACCGCACTCCAGATGGTCTCCCGCGGAGCCCTAGTCCTGCGCGACAATCTTGGTTCCTTCATAATCAAAGCGGAAGCGCACTTCGCGCAGTCCGGCGGCCGACATGGTTTTCCGGAGTCGCGCCTTGTCCTCGGCGTAGAACATGAGAAAGCCGCCTCCGCCTGCGCCGATGAGCTTTCCTCCCAGCGCACCGTTTTGCATTCCGGCATCGTACCACGTGTTGATTTGCTCGTTGCTCATCCCTTGCGTGCGAGTTTTTTTGTGCTGCCAGTGCACGTCCATGAGGCGGGCAAATTCGTCAAGCGCGCCGCCTTCGATTGCTGCGAGGCTCTGCCTGCCCAGGTCCTTGGTGAAGTGCAGATTTTCAATCATCGCAGCATCGCACTTTTCGCTGCGCGCCTTCTGGTCGCTCAGGATCGCGGAGGCGCTTCGGCTGTAGCCAGTGAAAAAGAGCAGGAGGTTTTCCTCCAGTGCCACGCGCGTGTCCTCGCTCATGCGCACGGGGCGGAAGAGCACAGTGCCGTCGCGGTCGAACTCAAAGACGGTGACCCCTCCAATGGCAGCAATGTATTGGTCCTGCTTGCCCACGGGCTCGCCGAGTTTTTCCATTTCGATGGTGAAGGCCTGCTCCGCGAGTTCCGCGGGCGAGACCCACTGGCGCTCATGCGCATGGAGCGCGCGGAGGAGCGCGGTGGTGAAGCTACCAGACGAACCGAGGCCCGTGCCAGCGGGGATGTCGGCCATGCTGGCGATCTCCAGATTGGTCGCCGACACGCCGGCCATGCGCAACGCCTCGCGAATGATGGGATGTTTGATCGCGTCGACGCTGGCAGCCTCCTCGAGGTGGCTGTATTTCAGCAGGAAGCCATCGGTGAAGCGGTCGTGGACATTGATGTAGACGTGTTTGTCGATGGCTGCGGCGATGAGGAATCCGCCATGCTCGCGGTAGTAGCTGGGCAAATCGGTGCCGCCGCCGCCGAGGGAAATGCGCAGTGGGGAGCGCGAGATGATCATGCGACGGTCTTGCGCGCCACGGCGACAATCTGCCAGCCGAAAGGCGAATCGGTGAGGTTGAACGTGAAGAGCATGCGGAACGCTGCCATGGCGAGCATGGCCGGAATGGAGGTTGGGCCGGAGGCATCCTCCGCGAGGCGATCTCCACGTGCGATCACCACGCCGCGGTAGATATTGAAAAAAGGAAAGCCGGGGCGCAGCACACGCTCCAGCGTGAAGCCGGCACGCTGCAGGATACGTGTGATGGATCGTTTCGTGAAGTGCTGCCGGTGGCCAATGTGACGATCGAAGGCGGACATGGGGCCGCCGGGCACTGTGACGATGAGGCGAGCGCCAGGTGCCAGGTAATCACCCGCGGCCTTTAGAAATGCGACGGGGTCATCCACATGCTCCAGCACCTCGCTGCAAACGGCATCAGTGGCCCAGCCCTCGTAGGGCTTCAACTTCTTGGGCGGATCAAACAAATCGGCGGCAATGAATGTGGCATCGGGCACCTTGCCACGACTGATACCCACACCGCTTTTGCTCAACTCGATGCCCAGTATTTCCGCGCTGGGAAACAAGGGCTGCAGGCGTGCGACCAAGTCCCCCTGTCCGCTACCGATATCGAGGATGTGCTCCCCTGCCCCGCGACGGAGCAGCCGAGCGATGAGATCGTGGCGCATGCGCTGCGCGGGATTCCGGCTCGCAGAGGAGGCGTAGCGCGCCCAGTGGGCTTCCCAGTTGTCTTGATCAGGCATGCTTGGTGGCGGCGGCGAAGAGGTTGAGGCCAAATTTGTGGGTGCGGAGGCGTAGCGCGCTGGGCAGAAACCCTGCACGCACGAGAAGCGGCCAGAGGTCGCGTTTGTCGTAGTACATCTTG
>JAYUWZ010000197.1:0-9324 GCA_043753265.1 Verrucomicrobiaceae bacterium | reverse complement strand
TCGGTGATTTGCGGGACGCCGATTGCGCTGATGACGCTCGTGGACGAGCAGCGGCAATGGTTCAAGGCCAAGCTGGGGCTGACCTCCAACCAGACGCCACGCGAGGATGCGTTTTGCGCACACACCATCATGGGGCGCGAGGTGATGGTGGTGGAGGATGCCACGCAGGATGCGCGCTTTGCGAACAATCCGCTGGTGCTGGGCGACCCGCACATTCGGTTTTACGCGGGGGCGCCGCTGATCGATGGCGAAGGCAATGCGATGGGCTCGCTGTGTGTCATCGACCGCAAGCCGAGGCTGCTCGACGCGGAGCAAAACCGCGCGATGCAGGCGCTGGCACGGCGGATTGTGGCGCAGATGGATTTGCGGCGGAATTCCACGGACCTCGCGGATGCGCTGCGCGACATCGAGACGCTGCGCGGGCTGCTGCCAATCTGCTCGTTTTGCAAGGGCATCCGCAACGACACGGGGTACTGGCAGAGCGTGGAGACCTACATCGGCGCGCGGAGCGGCGTGAGATTCAGCCATGGGATTTGCCCGACTTGTGCGAAGGAGCATCTGCCGGGGGTGTACGAGGCGCTGCGGGATCGGAAGAAGCCGGAGGGTGCGGGGAATTAAATGAGTAAAAATACACCATCCGCAATGCCCGGGCGCATGTATACTCCCGTCATGTCTTTTCCCATCCCCACCAATGAACTGCGCCGAATGGAGGCGTTAAGGCGGTATCGCATACTCGACACTCCGCCCGAGGAGGCTTTTGACGATTTTGCCTATCTGGCGTCGGTGATTTGCGGGACGCCGATTGCGCTGATGACGCTGGTGGACGCACAACGCCAGTGGTTTAAAGCGCGGCTCGGCCTCGCAGGCACGGAGACGCCCCGGGAGCACGCGTTTTGCGCCTATACCATCATGGGCGATGAGGTGATGGTGGTGGAGGACGCCACGAAGGATGAGCGATTTGCGCACAACCCGCTGGTGACGGGCGAGCCGCACATCCGCTTTTACGCGGGTGCGCCGCTGATCGATGGAGACGGCAATGCACTGGGCTCGCTATGTGTCATCGACAGCAAGCCGCGCCCGCTCACAGAGGAACAAAATCGTGCGCTGCAGGCGCTGGCGCGGCGGCTGGTGGCGCAGATGGATTTGCGCCGAAACTCCACGGAACTCGCGGAGGCGCTGCGCGACATCGAGACGCTGCGCGGGCTGCTGCCGATCTGCTCGTTTTGCAAGGGCATCCGCGACGACTCCGGCTACTGGTCGAGTGTGGAAACCTATATCGCCGAGCGGAGCAACGCGAGCTTCAGCCACAGTATCTGCCCGGATTGCGCGAAGGAGCATCTGGCTGAATTTTACGACGCGATGATGGACCGAAAAAAGCCGGAAGGTGTGGAGGCATAAACGGCGGACCGGAATGCGAACTCGTTCCGTCTTGCCAAGCTCCCGGCTTTCCCATGCGATGCGGGGGCGCGTCGCTCCTCTCATGAAATCGCTCCTGCTCCTTTCCGTCCTCGCCACTTCCGCATTTGCCGGGCTCACTGATGAGCAGCGCAAGATGCCGCTGGAGGCGGATTCGCCGGACCCGAACCTGGCCAAAGTGGTGCTGCTCGCGGGGAGTGTGAGCAACAAGGCGGGGCAGCACGAATATTTTGCCGGGTGCGCGCTGATGATGGACTGGCTGAAGCAGACCAAGGGCGTGTGGCCGGTGCTTGCGGCGGAAGGCTGGCCAAAGGATGAGCGGATTTTTGAAGGTGCGAAGGCAGTGGTGGTGTATGCCGATGGCGGCACGAAGCTGCCGTTTCTGGAGCCTGCGCGCTGGGCGAAAATCAAAGGGCTGGTGGACGGCGGCGCGGGGTTTGTGATGCTGCACCAGGCGGTGGATGTGCCGGAGGATCGCGCGGACGAAATCCAGTCGTGGCTGGGTGCGGTGTGGAAAAAGGATATCGGGTGCCGAGGGCACTGGGACATGGAGTTTTCGAGCTTTCCCGAGCATGCCGCGACCCGCGGGGTGGCGGCCTTTGCGGCGCCGCTGGATGGGTGGCTTTTCAATCTGCACTTTGCGCCGGGCACGATGCCGCTCGTGAGCGGCAAGGTGCCGGAAAAAGTGCGCACGACCGCGGATGCGAAGGCGCACCCTGATCGCGCGGAAGTGGTGGCCTGGGCCTACGAGCGCGCGAATGGCGGGCGGAGTTTTGCATTCACCGGCTGCGACCTGCATCGCAACTGGAGCATCGAAGCCCAGCGCAAGCTGGTGACGAATGGCATCCTGTGGGCGGCGAAGCTCGATGTGCCCAAGGACGGCGCGCCGGTGCCGATGACGCCGCAGCAGCTTGCGGCGAACCTGGATGCGAAGCCGGCTCCGAAGGCTGCACCGAAGCCGGTGGCGGCTCCGGCGGCTGTGCCGGCGCAGTAGGACTTATATGTCCTATAGGACGTATACGACCTATAGGGCGCGCTCCTACTAAGTGCCTGCCAGGTGGCGGGCCTGGCGTTTTGCGGTGGCGGTTTTTTCGATGCGGGCGCGCGGTGGTGTGGGGGCGTGCTCGGCGAGCCAGGGTGGGAGATCTTTGCGGCCGGTGCGCAGCCAGTCTTCCGAGAGGGCGCTGGCGCTCTTTGGGCCGAGATAGTCGAAGAGGGCGCGGGCGAGCGTTTCGAGCGCGATGGTGTGGGTGCGCTGGAGCCGGGTGTGCAGCCAGTTGCTGAATGCGAAGAATGCGACGAAGGGGGATTCGGCATCCTGCCAGAGCATGGGCACCGTGGAGACGAAGTTGCCGCTGTTGCCGATGAGATCCCAGTAGCGTGCAAAGCGGCGCATGCGCTGCATGGTGGGGAAATCGATGTCGCGGGTGCTGAGGATTTCGTAGGGCGCGTGGGCCGCGTAGGTCATGGCATAGGCGGCGTCGTGGCGGACGATGGGCGTGCCGCGCAGGCGCTTGAGGATGCCGACCTGGATCTCCTGCGGCGCGAGTGCGAGCAGTTTATCGAATCCGCGGCCAAAGGAATCCACGTCCTCCCCGGGCAGGCCCACGATGAGATCGGCGTGGATGTGCACGCCGGTGCTGGAACGGAGGTACCGGAAGTTGTCCTCCAGTTTCGGCACATTTTGACGGCGCGAGATGTTGCGCGAGGTGGCGTCGTCGAACGTCTGGATGCCCACCTCGAGCTGCACGCCGCCGTGCGGGAATTGGGCGAGGAGTTCGCGCAATTGCTCGGGCAGACGGTCGGGGACCATCTCGAAATGGACGAACATGCCGTCGCGCCAGCGATCGAGGAAGAACTGCAGGATTGCGCGCGAAGTGGGGAGGTGGAGATTGAACGTGCGGTCGACAAATTTGAACTGCTGGGCACCGCGCGCGATGAGGCCTTCCATTGCGGAGAGAAAGGCATCGAGCGGGATCTGGCGCACGGGGACATCGAGCGAGGAGAGGCAAAACTCGCAGGTGAAGGGGCAGCCGCGCGAGACTTCCACGTAGATGACGCGATGGGCGAGATCGGTGTCGGTGTAGAGGTCGTAGGGGAGGGTGAGGGAGTCGAGCTTCGGGAGTTCGGCGACGATTACCTTGGGCATGGCGCGGCCTTCGAGCAGTGCGGCGCAGAGCTGGGCAAAGGCGACGTCGGCCTCACCGGTGATGACGTGGTCGGCGAGGCGGACGATTTCCTGCTGGTCGATCTCGAAGCTCACCTCCGGGCCACCGATGACGATTTTCAGATCGGGGCGGATGCGCTTGAGCAGGGCGATGAGCTCGGTGGTCTGGACTACATTCCAAATATAGACGCCGAGCCCGAGGATCTGCGGTTCTTGGGCGAGGAGCTTTTCGGCGATTTCGAGGGGGCGCTGGTTGATGTCGTACTCGGCGATGACCGTGCGCTCGCGCAGCCCGCCCATGTTGGCGAGCAGATACCGCAGACCGAAGGCGGTATGCAGATACTTGGCGTTGAGCGTGGCTAGGACGATGTCCGGCATCGGGGCAGAGTAGGCATGGATGCGGGAAATGGAAACCACGAAGGGTGTGGGCTGGGTTCTAGTGTTTACGGTGCCAATCCCACCCGCGCGCACACCGCGAAGAAGTGAGGTCCTTCGACTCGTTCCTCGCTCAGGATGACTATTTTTTAAAAGGCGCTCCGCGCCACCTTCGATTCGGATGCTGTGTGTAAATTCACAATGTTTGGGGGAGGATTAAATACCCGGCTTGATGATTTGTGCGGTTGGCGGCAATTTACGTGCTGTGCCCGAAAACTTCGCCCAAGAAATTGCCGCCGCGCCCGACACGCCGTTCGACATCTCGCTGCGTCCGCCTGCATTCACCGAGTTTGCGGGGCAGGAGAAGGCGCGCGAGCAGTTGCTGGTGATGGTGGAGGCTGCGAAGATGCGGGGCGATGTACTGGAGCACGTGCTGCTCTCGGGGCCGCCGGGGCTGGGCAAGACGACGCTGGCGCACATCCTGGCGACGGCGATGGGAGTGGGAATCAAATGCACGAGCGGGCCGACGATTGAAAAGGCGGGCGACCTCGCGGGATTGCTCACCACGCTGGAGCGCGGGGATGTGTTGTTCATCGATGAGATCCATGCGCTTTCGCGGGTGATTGAGGAATACCTCTACCCGGCGATGGAGGACTACAAGCTGGACATCATCATCGACCAGGGGCCGAATGCGCGGAGTGTGCGGCTGAACCTGCCGAAGTTCACACTGATCGCGGCGACGACGCGCGCGGGGATGATTACCGCGCCGCTGCGCTCGCGATTTGGGATGACTTGCCGGCTGGACTACTACACAGCGGAGGAACTGCAGCAGATCATCCTGCGCAGTGCGGGATTGCTTGGTGTGGAGATCGATGCGCCGGGGGCGCTGGAGGTTGCGGCGCGCAGCCGTGGCACGCCGCGTGTGGCGAATAACCTGCTGCGCTGGGTGCGCGACTATGCGCAGGTGCGGGCCGGGGGGCATGTGACCCGAGACGTGGCGGATGCGGCGCTGACCATGCGCGACATCGATAGCGAGGGGCTGGACGAGATGGACAAGCGCTACCTGGAGGCGCTGGTGACGAAGTTTGGCGGCGGGCCGGTGGGGATACAGAGTCTCGCGGTGGCCGTGGGCGAGGATGCCGGGACGCTGGAGGATGTGCACGAGCCTTACTTGATCATGCAGGGGTATTTGAAACGCACTTCGCAGGGGCGGGTGGCGATGCCGCAGACCTGGCGGAAGCTGGGTCTGGCGAGCCCGAGGCGCGAGGGGGATTTGTTTGGGAAGTAGGGCCGATATTCCCACCTCTCCGCTTCCCACCACCCGCAAAGACACACATCCTGCAACCGCCCATCGCGCCCACTCACATGGAAAACACTGAACCCGCCGCTACGCAGCCCGAGCCCGTTTCGCAGACCCCGTGCGCAACAAAAACGCATCGGCTCGCGCTGGTGGCTGCGCTGGTCATCTTTCTCATCGGCGCAATCATCCGGCTCACGGCGGATGCTGGATTCAAGGGCACCGGTTTCGATGAGGTGCTCTATCGGCAGTTTGTGCTCATGCTCGATCGGGTGGGGGTCAGCGGATACCCGGACATCACCGCCACTTATCTGGAGGACCAGAAGGATCCCAAGACCATCGCGAAGCTGCCGCCCACGCGCTTCCTTTATATATACAGCGGGTGGATCGCCAAGCGCGTGGCCTTTGGCGATGCACCTCCGCTCCAAAATCTCAAGGAACCCGGAGCCCCGGAGCGCGACCCGGCTCTGGTATCGCTCCACCGGGTATCGCTCACATTTTCCATTTTATTCGTTGGGCTCGTAGGGCTCGCGGGGTGGCGCATGGCCGGGCCTACGGTGGGCCTTGGGGCCATGGCCCTCATGGCTGCCTCGCCCGTCGCCATTCACATGTCCCAGCACGCGCTCATTGATGGATTTTTCGCCTTCTGGGCCACGCTTTTTCTCTGGCTGCTCTGGGAAAACCTGCAGCGCCCCAATTCTCTCGGCTGGCTGGCTGGCCTGGGTGCCGCGCTTGCGCTCATGGTGATGTGCAAGGAAAACGCCTTCTTCGTCTTTGTCGCGCTCTGCGGCATCATCGCGCTGAACCGCTGGCTGAAAATTGGCACTGTCACGCCCAAGCTGCTCTTCGTGGGCGTGCTCGGTCCGCTCGTGGGCCTGATGACGCTGATCACCCTCGCGGGCGGGGTCGGTGAGTTTATCGAGATTTACAAATCCCTCGTGAGCAAGGCGCAGAATCTCGGATACGCCATCATGACCGGCGACGGGCCCTGGTACCGCTACCTCATTGAGTTGATGACCTCCGACCCCATCGTGTTCGTGCTCGCGCTCACGGGCCTCGCCACGCTGCCCAAGCAACACAAAGCCTGCCGCTTCCTGCTCGTGTTTGTGATCATCAGCTACGCCATCATGTGCAACGTGCGCTACGGCATGAACCTTCGCTACACCACCGTCTGGGCGCTGCCCATCACGGTGTACGCGGCCATTCAATTGCTCGCCCTCGCGCGTCTCGCGGGCCGTCACTCGCTTATCGCCGCTGTTGGCCTCTTCGCCTGCGTGGCCGCGTACGACCTCCGCCAGTACAACACATTCTTCGTGCAGCATCCCATGTATGAACTGGTGCCCGACGGAATGCTCCGCGCGCTCAAAGTCATCAAGGACCCGGTGGAGGGAATGTAAGATATATGCCCGCGTTTTCCCATTTGCACCCCACCCAAGAGGTGATGTCATCCCGATAGCCTTCGTCATTCCCAGCCATGCAGACCATTTCTACCAAGACCACGGCGGACCTCAGCGTGCTGCTCTCCACCGCTACCTTCATCGGGTTGCGATGGGAATCCCCCTACACGCCCTGCACGGGAATCACAGCGGTCTTCCGGCAGGAGCGAAAGCATTTCCCCGGCGCGGTCTTCATCGCGCCCTGGTGCGGTGAGATGCAGAGCGCAAAGACGGCGTTCACCAATGGAAAAGTGGTGCCCGTGCCCGGTGCGGATTTCGAAATTCAGCTCGGTGGCCAGCACGTGCGGGTCTTCGTGCTCATGAGCGCCGACGAGGCCGCGCCGATCCTGTATGTGTCGATCCCGGAGGATCCGCGCGCTTTCCGCGGAGTGCAAACTCCCTACGACACGCCGCACACGAAGCGCGACTCGCTGCTCTTTGCCCTCGCTGTGGATGCGCTCATCGGGCGCTATCTGCCGGTGGGCCCCACGTCGCCCTTTGTGTGGGCGGCTGACTGGCAATGTGTGCCCGCCATGGCGCGCCAGTATCCTTACCGGGCGACCTGCCTGCATCTGCATAATTTGTACGACGAATACCTCGGTGATCTCGCGCGCACTGAAGGCTACGACCACGCCTCTGAGTTGGAGCACCGCTCGGTACTGGCCGCGGGCTTTGCCATGGCGGATGTGGTGGCCACTGTGAGCCGCGGATTTGCGGAGGGTGTGCGCCGTGAGATGCTGCACACGGCGATTTTCGCGCCGCATCTCCAGGCGGAGGCCCATCGCATCGAGTCGGTGGAGAACGCGAATTTCACGGAACTCGACGCACCTACGCTGCGCCTCGCGGATGAGCTCAAAAAGGATCTCGTCGCGGGCGCGCGCGCGCTGGGGGAATTCAAGACCGCCGCCCGGGCCAAGCTGCCTGTGGAGATTCGCGAGAAGCTGAAAGGCCGCACCCTGGTCGTGGCCATGGGCCGCGCGGCCACGCAGAAGCTTCATTGCGTGGTAGTCGAGGCCGCTGCGCGCATCGCCAAGAGCCCGCTGGGCAAATCAGCCTTCTTCGTATTCGCCACCACCGATGGCGACCGCGATGACCAGGTGCGACAGGATGTGATCGCCGCCTGCGCCGCGCGTCATCCCGACTGCGTGGCCGCGTATTCAGGGCGCATCCATTTTTTTGGGGAGCTCATGCATGCGGCTGATCTCAACGTGATGTCCAGTCTGTGGGAACCTTTTGGGGGGGCCTACGAGGGCGCGGTGCTTCCTGTGGGGCGGGCAATCGACGGGCTCGCGTCGCAGATTCAACCGCACCGTCCTTCTGCGTACGTGGCCTCGCTCACAAAGCACGACCCCGCGGTAGCCGCGACCGGCTGGCTCTTCCGCGAGCCGCAGCTCCCCAGCGCCTACATGGATCTCAATCTCCTGCTCACCTCCGCAGTACCGTCCATCCGCAACGCGACCTACGCTGCCATCGCCGACGCCTGCACGGAAGCCGTTTCCTCCGCGATCACCACGCATCAGCAGGCCCCCCAGGAATTCGCCAGCCTCGTGCGCAACGCGCTGGAACTCCAGCGCGGGCGTACCTGGAAAACCTATGACCGAATGGTGGAGCTGGTGAACGCGGCAAAGGCTAAACGCGGGCTGCGGTAAACGACCACTGAGAAGCGGCGAGGTGTGGGCAACGAGGAGAGCAAAGTGAACGAATAAGGGGACGTGTGTAGTTCCGCCTTAATGCGGAAAGCATTGGTCAAATGGGTACTGTGCTGAATTGATGTCGGAGCCTCCATCCAATTTCACCGCTCCTTCCGCCTAAAGGCGGGACTACATGCGTCTCACGCCAGCAGCTTCTCGTAAATTCCCCCAAACCCGCCGCTGCTAAACACGACGACGACATCGCCGGTCTTTGAGTGTTCGCGTACGCGGGCGACGATCTCTGGCACGCCGGCATCCGCAAAGACGGACCTGCCCTCTGCCGACAACTCCGCAGCGAGGCGTGAAGGCTCGATTGCTTCGCCTGCCTTGAATCGCTCGGGGCGGTCGACCGGGCCCAGGATGGCTCCGTGGGAATGCCGCAACGCCTCGCGCAAGGGTTCATGGGTTTCGGCGCGGCACATGGTATTTGCCTTCAGGTCGATTACGGCCCAGAGGCGCGAGCCGGGAAAACGGTGCGCAAGTGCGCGCAGCGTCTCGCGGATGTTGGTGGGATGCTTTCCGAAATCCTCCACGACCCTCACTCCTGCGCGCTCCCCGCGCAGCACCTGGCGGCGGCGTACCCCTTTGAAGGTCGCGAGCGCGTTTTCGATGTCGGCCAGCTCCACGCCGCAGTGGCGCGCGGCGGCAATCGCCATGGCGGCATTGCGCACGTAAATTTCGCCCACCATTGGCAGCGCAAAGCGTGTGTTGAAAAGCGAGAACTGCGAGCCCTGTGGCGTGTATTCCACGTGCTCGGCACGCACGGTGGCATGCTCGCCGAGGCCCACGCCCAGACGCGTCCTGGTGAGCGAGGTGGCGGCGACTTCGCGCGTATTGGCGCAGTCGGCATTGTAGAGAAGCACGCCATTTTCCGGCAGCACGCGCAGCAGCAGGCCGAAGGCTTTCTTCACTGCGGCGAGATCGGGATAGATATCCATCTGA
>JAYUWZ010000196.1:0-4427 GCA_043753265.1 Verrucomicrobiaceae bacterium | reverse complement strand
TCACGGCGCGACTTGGGATTGGAATTTGGCAGGCTCTTGTCGAATCCCCCCGCGTCTTTCCAGACTTGCGGCGAGGGCACCGGCCAGCCGTTTGCGGCGGGGAAATCCAGTCGCAGGGTCTGCATCGTCTCGCCGTTCAGCTTCACACTCAGCGTGAGCTTGCCGCCTGAGAAGTTGAAACCCTTGTCTGCCGCCGGGATGCGCACGCCTGTTGTGGCCGATGCAAAGGGATAGGTGGTTTTGGGGAGCCTCTCGTTGGGCTGGTCGTTGGCGTCGTTGTAAATCTCCACCTTGTCCCGCATGGTATGGAGGAAGCCTTCCGTGCCGCCGAAATTGCGGCCGCCCCAAGTGTCGCCCGAGGAGCGGGAAATGCGGTTGGAGCCGTTCTTGAAGCCCAGAGACTGGGCCTTTACTGCGGAGGGAGAACTCAGCGAGAAGCCGTTCTCGAAGTTGATCTCATGCACCAGGATTTCCGTGGCGCGATCCAGCTTGTCCACCGGCGCGTAGCCCTGCATGGGGTTGAAGGTTTCGAGCACGAGAAATGCACGCACCACCTTGGCCACCACGACATACTTGTCGGTGAACGACTTCATCTCGAGCAGCGAGCCATCATGGATGAGCTGTTCCTTGGCGAAGGGATTGAAACGATCCTTCACATACGCGCCCGCGAAGTAAAACACGAGCGAGGCCTCGCCGATCGTCGGGAAGCGCCCAAAGCCGGAGACCGGCTTGCCCTCGATATCCACGCGGGTCGGTGCGACGATGCCGCGCGGGGCAAACATGAAGCGCTCCTTCTCCGCCTGCCGTTCCGCGGAGCTCGTGAGCCCGTCGTCGATCTCGTGGAAGCGCGTGGTGTCCTTGAGATTGACCGTGCGGATGTAGTCGAAGATCTCCGTGAGGAGCTGGTCGCGCCCGCCCGCGGAGCCCGAGAGCTTTTCCTCGAAGCTGCCGCCAAACCCGGGCACGCGGCCCTTGGTCTTGGAAGTCAGCTCGCGGAGGTAATTGAACACGGCCTGGTTTCGTGGGAGGCGGAAATCGTAGCTGGAGCTGTAGGGCTTCTCGCGGGCGAAGATGAACTCGCGCTGGCCGATTTTGGAGCAAAAGCGGATGAGCTGGTCGCTGGGATTATTGCGCGAGTCGCGTGGGTCGGCTCCCGCCATTTCATTCCATACCGGCCAGATGGTCACGCGGGGGCGGCCGAAGAGGTTCAGCTCCGGAGCGCGGCTGTGTGCCGTGAGGAGGAAGCGCGCATTGCTGAAAATCTCGGGCGAGATGGTGCCGGGAGGCAGCCCGAGCGATTGCTCCGCCAGCGTGCGATCGCCGTTGAGGGAGGTGAAAATCATGTCGTCCGGCGAGGCAAAGAGATGGAATGTGCGCCCGTCCTCGTCAGGCTCCAGGGCGGATTTTACGCCCATCTCCCGGTCCACGGACGTGTCGAGACGGTAGGTGCCGCCCTCCGAGCCCCCGGGGGTAAGGCGTGGCAGCCAGGAATAAAGCTTCTCGGAATTGAACCCCGAAGCAGTCGGGATGAGATTTTTGAACACGAGCCCGAGCGAGGTCGTGGCGGGGTGCCCTGGGTAACGCTGGAATTCATTGCGCCCTGGCTGGGCATTGGAAAGGCCTCCTGTCTTCAGGAGGCCGGTGGTGTCGTGGGTGCCGCGGTCGAAGGAAGTCTGTATGCGCGGCGTGTCCCAATAGGAGCCCGCGTAGGCCATTGCCCCCTGAAGATTCGTGTCCTCATCCCGATCCGGGGACGGCACGAAGCCGCCGGCGGTGTTTACGTTTACCTTGTTGGTGTCGTCATCCGCCCAAAATGCGATGCGTCCCACGATGGGATTTGTCTTGGTGGGGATGCCCGTTTTGGTCCCACCCGGGCCTACGGCTTCCCAGCGCGCGACCCTTCCGGCATTGCCGGAAGCTGCGCCGGCCAGGGGCGCGGGAGCGGTGAGCGTGCCATCGCGTAGGACGTAAATCCATCGCACCGGCATCGGCGCCTCGTTCGCGTCGTCGCGTAGATTGTGGGGGAGGGCGATGTCGAGGCCCTCGATCTTCCATTGCCGCTCGAAGGCTTTCGGGTTGGTGACAGAGGGATCGTGCAGGCCCGCGACCGAGGCTTCGTAGATGGGGTGGCGCTTGGCAGACCTCCCCGTGGCCGCGCCCCGGCTGTCCTTGAGCGGGACATTCGCGGGCTCGTTGATGTCGGTGAACAATGCGGGCTGATCGCGCCAGCCGCCCTTTCCCAGCGGCACCTCGGCCGAGCCGTTTCCGGCGTTGTAGTCGTCGAGGGCGAAATTTTTCAACTCATCGCGGGACACGATGAGATCATGCGTGGAGTAGAGCTTGAAGAAAGCATGCGCCTGGGGGCCGGCTTTGCCATCGGGCGCGCGATACACGCGGATCATCCCGGGCTGCGAAGCCCACGCGCCATTGGAAACAGTGGTCGCCTCTCGGATTTGTCCCATCACCACGCCCACTGCGGAATCTGCGAGCTGCCGCACACTCACGCTGTCCGCATAACTTTTCGCTGTCGTCAGATCGTCCGAGATTCGGCTGAAGAATGCCACGACCAGAACACTCAAAAGCACCACAAAGGTCACGACGATGATGAGCGCCGCGGCCTTGCGATTCCGGGGATGGTGCGGGAGGGGCATTCTAGTTCTGTTGAGTGACGCTCCATTTGGCGCCACGGATGCTTACATTCGTAGTGAACACTCGATACGCAGCACGGTGGGTGGTTGAGAGGTGCTGCTCGAAAGCGGAAAGATCGCTTTCATAGGTTTCTGGTTTGCGGAAAAACTGCCCAAAGTCAATCCCTCCTGTAGGATGCTTGGGGTTCTTGTCAGCCATGCGTCTCGCGGATTCCTCGTCCACGGCCACCATGGTTATTTGTAAAACGGGGGGGAGCTGGTTCTTGGAATTGAGTTCTGGGTCCACGGAGGAGGCCGTGCTGTCGTAGCGATAGCCGGGCGCGAGCGTCACGCTTTTGCGCTGTGCAAGCCGGGCTTCCTCGGTGGTGCGGTCGAGCCTTGGCATCACCACCAGCGCCACGATGTTCTCCGCGAGCGGGCGTACTGGGCGATCCTCTTGGGCGAGGATGGGCGCAAACCAGTCAGTGGCGCGCGGTGCCTGGTGGCGGTAAACGGCGAGCTTCTCCGCCGGCTCCATGAATTCCATGAGTCGGAACCTCCTGCGAGGTTCCACGCGATCCTTCAGGCAGGCGGGCATCGTGGCTTCGTCGGAGCCAAATTCCACGAAGTAGCCCCACGAGTTCAGCAGATGATCGAGAGCCCCAAATTTCGCCGGGTCAGCCACATGCCCGTTCGGGGCCTGGAAAAACAGGCCGTGCATGGTCTGCACGGAGTCGTTCGGGCCTTTGCCACGGGTGAGTTCCACCATTGGCCCAGTGCGGAAGCGCAGCTCCGAGCCGCGCTGGTAGCGATCCGGCACCCGCACAGGCACCTGGCGGCCTGCGATGGTCTGGTATTCGGTGCGGTAGGCGTATTCCCAGTAGGTATTCAGTGTTGCCTGCGAGATGCGCCGGGTCATGGCATCAAACGCCGTGCGAGCCTCGCGGAATTGCTCCACCTTGCCAGTGGTGCTGCGGACGAGTTTTTGCGTCTGATCCGTCATGCTGACGAGCATCCCAAGGATGAGACAGATGACCACCGAAGCCACGAGGACCTCAAGCAGGGTAAAGGCGGAGATGGCGCGGGGCGATTTCATCGTCCGTGATTTTTGCCGACCAGCGCGGCGAAGGTGTAGATTGGCACGCGGCCGGTCTTCAGGAGGTTGCGCTCGGGCCTCTCTGGGTCGGAGGCTCCACCGGAGACGAGCGGCAGGTCGGCGTGATTCGGGTTGCGCGCCACCTGCACGGTCACCTGCGCCACCTGGCTACCACTTTCATTGATGGTGGGAAGCGAGGCCCGGGGGCGGATGCGAACGCTGACGTAGTAAAGGATGCGCGTCTTTTCCGCGGTAGTGAGCCGGGACTTTTGCTCGGGGATGACCTCGCTGCCCTGCGAGTCGTAATAGCGAAAGGCGGGTGCGTTCACCCGTGGCGCGCGAAAGGTGAAGTGCTCCGCGCAGTAGCTCAGCTTTTGCGGATCGGGGGGCAGGGCGCTTTTATCGATCAACGCATCAAACTCCGCCTGCTCGGCATCGTGAAGGATACGCTGGGCGATCTGCGCGGTGATGGAGGTATCCATCGCCTTGTTGAAATTACTGGCCCCACTGGGAAGGATGCCCATCAGCGCCACCAGTGCCACGGCGATGATTGCAGTCGCGATCGCCACTTCGACAAGGCTGAAGCCCTGTGCCCTGGAAGCGAATGGATTGCGGGATGCGCCAGACACGGTGAGGAGTTTAGTGAAGGTTAACATCTGACCCAATACAACCCGCTTGGCAAGGTGTCGGGGCAAATTCTAACC
>JAYUWZ010000195.1:0-9329 GCA_043753265.1 Verrucomicrobiaceae bacterium | reverse complement strand
CGACCCACTCCCCGAAAATGCGAATAGGCATGCCAGTTTCCGCCCAATCGTAGAAGCGCGCAGCCGGATTGTCCCCGGAAATCGGAACCCGGATGCAGCCATGCGAAGCCGGGCGCCCAGGCACATCGTGGTAGCCGTGAATGAAATAGTTTCCGCTGACCTGCACGCTGTAGGGCATGGGTGCATTGTGATATAACCGGGAGTAGTGCATGCGATACTTTGCCCCTGCGCGATACTCCCCGCTGGGAGTGCGGTGGCCCGCACGGCCAGTGCTGACCCGGGTTTCCAGAAATAGCGCATCCCCCTCGTATGCCCGGAGGGTTTGCGTCGTTTTGTCGACTTCCACGTGTTTGGCAGCGCGCGTCCTCGCAAGCGCGGCCCCGTTACGCGGAAACTGGCAACCGGCAAGCGGCAAAAGCAGCAGGCAGCAGAACACCATCCATGCGGCGCCCGGTTTTGTATGAGCTGCCGGGAATGGTGCGTTTGCATGCATCGCGGGGCGTGGAGTCACGCTCTGGCCACTACATGCACAACGAACATGTAGTCGCCCCTTTCCACGGGAAGCTCGATTTCCTGCACCCACTTGCCGTCAATCAACCGCTCCGGCAGCAAAGGGGTGGGATTCCAGCCGTTGAATGGGCCTGCGATGAAAATGCTCTGGGAGTGGGAGCTTTTCAGGGTGAGGCGGGCGGCGGGGAGGGCCTTGATGCGGGCGGGACGGACAACTTTGCTCCTGCGGGTATTGTGGGAAAGGGATTTCGATTTGGCATTCATGACCGTACCCTTTTCAAACAGGAATCCTGCTGACTGGCTCACCTCGGATTGGCAGGATGCGGTCAAATTTTGTCCAGTAGGAGAACAACCTGTAGCCGGAGCGCTTGCGTTTGGGCGCGCAATCTGGCGTCCATCTCCCGGTGACAGAATTCCTCCTCAAACTCTGCGGCGTGAAAGTCGAGGGTGCCTCGCGCGTTGCCGGGGCGGAGTTTGTATTGCGAAACAAGGCATGGCTGGGATGGGCGATCGCCCTGGCAATCGTGCTGGCCGTGGTCACCTGGTTTTCTTACTGGCGGGATGCCTCGGAACTCCTGACCAAGCGGAAGCGACGGCTGCTCACGGCGTTGCGGATGACCTTTTTTGCGTTGCTGCTGCTCCTGCTCCTACGGCCGGTGATCGCTTTCACGCTGGAGTCAGCGATCCGACGCACGCTGCTCACGCTCGTGGATGCGAGCGGCAGCATGAAAATACAGGACCCGCGCTTTGACCCCAGCGACCTGAAGCGGGCGGCCATCGCCAAGGGCCTGCTCGACCCGCGCAAGGGGCTGGAGCAGTCACTGGCGCCCGGACTGGCAGGCGACGTGAAGTTGCTGCCGCGCGTGGACGTGATGAAGGCGATGCTCAAAAATGAGCAGCTCAAGCTGTGGTCCTCCCTGCAAAAGGAGCTGGATTTGGGGGCGTTCACCTTTGGTCAGAATCTGGCCGATGTGGGTGGCATGGGTGGAGCCCCGGAGCCCGCGGCTGCAAAAGAGACGGAGCAGGCATGGCTGGATTCGCTCGACCCCAAGGCCACGGCCACCGCTGTGGGCGATGCGGTGCGCGAGCTGCTGAATCGCAAGCGCGGCCAGGCGCTCGCGGGGATCTTTTTGGTCACGGATGGTGCAAGCAACTATGGGACGCCGCCCATGGAATCCGCCCGCCTCGCGCGGCAGGAGGGTGTGCCGCTGTATATCTACGGGGTGGGCATCACGTCGCCGCGTGACATCATCGTGGCGAGCCTGCTCACGCAGGAGATTGCCTTTGTAAAAGACGAGCTGCCGGTGACTGTGCGCGTGCGCGGCCAGGGGCTGAAAGGCGAGCGCGCGAAGCTGGTGCTCTCCCTCGTCCCGGCCAAGGGCGGCGCGCCCACCGTGGTCGCGGAAAAGGAACTGGCATTTGCCGACGACGAGGACCAGGTGGTGCCGCTGCCATTCACCCCAAAGGACATCGGTGACTACGAGCTGCGCGCGAGCGTGGAGCCCCGCAATGACGAGGCCTCCAAGGACAACAACGCGGTGGTGCAGCGGCTCCGGGTGATCGATTCCAAGGTGAAGGTGCTCTATGTGGAGACCACGCCGCGCTGGGAGTTTCGCTACCTGCAAAACACGCTGATGCGCGACCGGCGCCTGGAGACCAAATTTGTCCTGCTGGAGGGCGATGCGGGAATCTCGGAAGGGGAGCAATCCCCCTACCTGGCGCAGATCCCGCCGAAGAAAGATGACCTTTTCAAGTTCGACCTCATCATCATTGGCGACGTGGCGGCCAAGGAATTGAGCGCGGAGCAGCTCGGGGCATTCGAGGAGTTCGTGCAGAAATTTGGCGGCTCCATGCTCTTCATCGCGGGCCCCCGCGCCAACCCGGGAGGGTATGGTGGGACCATATTGGAAAAGTTGCTGCCGGTGGAGCTCGATCCCGCCGCCGGGCAACAGCTACCCACCCCCGCGAGCGGCATCGTGGCGGAGCTCACGCCGCAGGGCCGCGCCAACCCGATTTTCAAGCTCGAGGCGAGCGACACCGAAAACCTGGAGGCGTGGCGGAAATTTGGGAAGCTGTACTGGACCGCCCGCGTGCTGCGCGCGAAGCCCGCCGCGCAAGTGCTGCTGGTGGATGGCGACGCGACGCGCGCCAACCGGCACGGCAAGCAGGTGATTGCGGCGTTTCATCAATACGGGCTGGGCCAGGTGCTCTACCTCGGCACCGACAACACCTGGCGCTGGCGCCGCAACCAGGGGGAGCGTTTTCACACGATGCTGTGGGGGCAGATGGCGCAGAAGCTCGGGCTGCATCACCTGCTCGGCGGCAGCAAGCGCACACAGCTCACCGTGGACAAGCAGAGCTACACCACGGGCGAGCGCGTGAGTGTGTATGCACGGCTCTACGCGCCGGATTATTCACCCGTACGCGAGCCCACCGTGGAGGCCGGCTACACGGTGCGCGTGGCGGGTACGCCCGGCCCGAGCCAGGATGTGGTGCTGCGCGCGGTGCCGGATCAGCCAGGCATGTACCGCGCGGATTTCGTGGCGCTCTCGCCGGGGGTGCATCAGTTCGCAGTGAAGAACGATGCGGGAACGGTGCTGGAGTTCAATGTGACGGAGCCCAAGTTTGAAAGCGGCGAAACGGCCATGAACGAGACGCTGCTCCGGCAGATGGCCGAGGCCAGCGGCGGTGCCTATTTCCGCGAGGAAAACCTGTGGCAGTTGCCGGAAACCATCGCGACGAAAGCGGAGCGCATCACCACCATCGTGGACGGGGAACTATGGACCTCACCTCTCTACTTTCTGCTGTTGCTGCTCGTGGGGAGTGTGGAGTGGTTTTTGCGGAAGCGGTGGCACCTCAAGTAACGTCAAACGCCCAGCATCCAACGCCCAACGCCCAACGCCCAACGCCCAACGCCCAACGTCCAATGGCGCAAGCGACGGGCGAGCACCGAAGCTGAAGCGCGAAGCGCCCTCGGAGTGCTGTGATGCTTCGCAGCTTTGGACGACGTTTGTTCACTGTGAGAGTATCCACCCGGCAAAGAGCTGTGAGGCATCACAGCAGTCCGAGGGCGCTTCGCCGTGGTGATTGTTCGGGAAGTTTCCGAACGTCGCTTGCCCCATTGGACGTTGAGCGTTGGATGTTGGGCGTTGGACGTTTGCCTGATTGCAATGCCCCTACGCTCTCCTGCATCCTCCCCCCATGTCCTGGCAATCGCTCCGCCCCACTTGGGGACTTGTCCTTGGTTCTGGTCTCGGCAGTTTTGTCGATCAGATGGAGATCGTGGCGTCGGTCCCTTATTCGGAAATTGCAGGGCTGCCGCAATCGAAGGTGGCGGGGCACGCGGGGCGGTTTGTATTTGGAAAAATCGGCGGAGTGCTTGCGGTGGCGGCGCAGGGACGCGTGCATTTGTATGAGGGGCACAGCGCGCAGGATGTGACGGCCAATGTGCGCTGGGTGGCGGAGCGAGGTGTGAAGCAGCTCGTGCTGACGAATGCGGCGGGTACGTGCAATCCGCTCTTTCCGCCGGGCACGTGGATGATGCTGAAGGATCACCTCAACCTCACACACACGTCGCCGCTGACGGGCGGGCCGAATTTCTTCGACATGAGCGAGGTCTACACGCGGCGGCTCCGGGGCCATTTCGCGGTGACGGCACGCTCGCTCGGCGTGACGCTGCACGAGGGGGTGTATGCCGGGCTGCTGGGCCCGCAGTACGAGACGCCCGCGGAGATCCGGATGTTTCGCACGCTCGGTGCCGATGCGGTGGGGATGAGCACGGTGCTCGAGGCCATCCAGGCGCGCGCTCTCGGCATGGAGGTAGCGGGCTTTTCCTGCCTTACAAACTGGGCCGCGGGGCTGCATCCCGGTACGCTCGGCCACGAGGAAGTGCTGGAAACAGGCAGGCACGCGGCGGCGGATCTCGCAAAGGTGCTGTCGCAAGCGGTGCCTGAACTGGGGTAGGGACACCGGAATATCCGTAATTTTACCTTGCTGTATATGGTTCCGGGCAAGGCGCTTCTGATAGGCGCGGTGTAAATCGCGGCCTGCGTATTTGCACAAGGCTTGGCAATACGGGGTTTCCGGGGCGAGTATGATGGCCCGTGCTTTGCTGCTCACAATGCCTACCGAATGAATTCCGGCCCAACCATTAATCTACTGCGCTCCCTCTTCATCGTCTTCGCGGCCTACATGGGAAACGAAGTGGGGGCCACCTTCTCGGATTCCAACTGGGCACGCGTCTACGGAATCTGCGGAGGCCTCGCGTTTGGCCTGTGCATCGTGCTTGCCGACCGCCTGATGAAGGGCTTTTCGCTCCGCCTGTTTTCCTCGGCGACCTTCGGGCTGCTCCTCGGTTTTCTCGCCTCCCGGCTGTTGCTGGCCTCGGGCCTTTTTGAGCGTACACCACCGGACGCACTCTGGCTTATACGGGTCGCGGTGTACGCCACGCTGAGCTACATCGGCATGATGCTCGCTATGCGCAGCAACAGGGATGAATTCGCACTGGTGATTCCCTACATCCGCTTTCGCGAGGAGCAGGAGAGCGCGAAGGATTCCCCCGTGCTGGTGGACTCGAACATCATCATCGACGGCCGTCTGCCCGAGGTGGTGGCCACGGGATTTCTGACAGGCTCTTTCGTCGTGCCGCGCTTCATTCTGGAGGAACTGCAACTGCTTGCGGACTCCAACGATCCCATCAAACGCGACAAGGGCCGCTCGGCACTGGCGCGCCTGGAAGAGATGCAGAAGAGCAAGGATTTCACGATGACCGTGACGGAGAGCGCGCTGGATCCCTTTGCCGCGGTGGATTCCAAGCTCGTGCAACTCGCCAAGATGATGAGCGCGCGCATGCTCACCAATGACAGCAACCTGTGCAGCATCGCGCGCATGCAGGGCGTGCAGGCGCTGAATCTCAACGATCTCGCGCGTGCCATGCGCCCCGCGCTGACGGCGGGCGACGACGTGGAGGTGCCGCTGAGCAAGGAGGGCCGCGATGTCCACCAGGCCGTGGGATACCTCGCCGACGGCACGATGATCGTGGTGAACCACGCGCGGAGCTTCATCGGCAAAACGGTGCGCGTGAACATCAGCAGCGTGCTGCAGACGAGCGCGGGCAGGCTGTTTTTTGCGGAGCTGAAGCCGAGCTAAAACGTTCAACGCGGAACGTCCAACGTCCAATGCAGGCGCAGATGGACGTGTGGGATTCGCCTGCCACTTCGATGAGCCAGGCGCGGACTGCCGCTAGTCCAGCAATTGCGTAGTTTTGCGCGCTTGCGTGGGTGGTGGTGGCGTGCTCACCATTTGGGTTCCTATGAGACTCCCAGCCCTTTTTGCCACCGTCATCCTGGCATCCACTGTTGCCCATGCGGACGACTTTGAAACGCGTGTGTTTACGGAGGGCGATGCAAAGCTGCCCTACCGCTTGCTGAAGCCGCTCAATTTTGACGCCGCGAAAAAATACCCGCTCGTGATTCTCCTGCACGGCGCGGGCGAGCGAGGGGATGACAACAAGTTGCAACTCAAGTGGGGAGCTCCGGATTTTGCAAAGGCGGACGTGCGCGAGAAGTATCCGGCCTTCGTCCTCGTGCCGCAGTGCCCGAAGGAAAAGAAGTGGGTGGAGATGGACTGGGGCGGCGACACCGGCACCGCGCCGGCGGACGCGGGTCCCACGCAGAAGCTGCTGCTCGGCACCATCGACACGGTGCAGAAGGAATTTCCCATCGATCCAGACCGGCTCTACGTCACAGGGCTGAGCATGGGCGGCTACGGCACGTGGGATCTCATCACGCGCTACCCGGACCGTTTTGCGGCGGCGGCACCCATTTGCGGTGGTGGCGACAAAACCAAGGCGGGGGCTGCGAAGCCCGTGCCGGTGTGGGCGTTTCACGGCGACGCGGATACGGCGGTGAAGCCGATTCGCACCATCGACATGGTTGAAGGACTGAAGGCTGCGGGTGGCAGCGTATCCATGACGATGTATGCAGGCGTGGGCCATAATTCGTGGAGCGCCGCCTACGCGGAGCCGAACTTTTTCCCGTGGCTCTTTGCCCAAAAGCGCGGGCAGCCCGCGCAGAAGATGGAGATGGCAAACTCGCCCTATACCGCGCTGGCGATGCCGCCGGAGAATGTGTTCGCAGGCACCGGCCCATTGCAGCTTGCGGATTGGTTCAAAAAATTGTGGATGGCGCGCCGGGTGGAATTCAAAAAGAACAGCGAAAAGGAAAAAGGGGCCGTCGTGTTTCTCGGCGACAGCATCACGCAGGGATGGGGCACGCTGGCTGGGGATTTCCCGGGAATGAAAACCGCGAACCGCGGCATCAGCGGCGACACCTCGCGCGGCGTGCGCTACCGCCTGAGGGAGGACGTGCTCGAGCTGAATCCCAAGGCGGTGAGCCTGCTCATCGGCACGAATGACCTGGCGCTCGGCGGCGAGCCGGAGCAGGTGATCGAAAACATCAGGGCCATCGTAGCCGAGCTGCAGAAGCAAAACGCGAAGGTGCCCATCGTGCTCAACCGGGTAATGCCCCGCGGCCCAAGCTCCGGCAAATTCCCGGAGAAAATCCAGAAGCTCAACGGGCTCATCGATGAGCTGGCGAAGAAGGACCCCCGCCTGACGATTTGCGATAGCTGGAGCATTTTCGACGACGGCAAGGGGAGCTGCAAAAAAGAGGAGTTTCCCGACATGCTGCACCCAAACCCTGCTGGGTATGCCAAGTGGAAGGCGGCGCTGGCGGAGGTGTTTGCGAAGCTGAAGCTGTAGGTGGGTATGTAGTCCCGCCTTTAGGCGGAATGGACATTACTCATTGCGGAATGGGTTTCAAAGATCGGGTCTAGTAGCTCGCGCGATGTATTCCGCCTAATGGCGGGACTACGTACGGCGATTTGGCGTTTGGCATGCGGTGGGGATTTTGATTAGGCTGGATGCATGAAAGAATCAGCCCCTTCATCCACACCGCCTGAGCCGGCGAAGCCGATTCAGGCCCTCGTCGAGCGGACAGCCTCGACCGTGCGGGAGAATCCTGTGCAGTCGGTGGTGTGGGCGTTCTTTGTCGGGCTGGTGCTCACCATTTTTCCTGTGGGCCGGATAGTTGGAATTTTCACGGGCCTCGCGCTCGCCCTGCTTCGGCCTGTGCTGCTGGTGCTGGGAGTCGTGAAACTGTGCGAGGAAGTCGAGGAGCGCCGGAAATAATGGAAGCCGCCGACATCAAAAAAGCGGCCTCGGTGGCCGGAGAGAGGCTACGTTCCGTGGGGAGCGCGCTGGGGCGGAGTCCGGCAGCGGCGCTACTGACTGCGGTGGCCGTGGGATTTTTGGGAGGTCTGGTGCTGCGATGCTTCGAGCGGCCGAAGAAGAGCGTGAAGGACGCCGGGGTGTAACGGGCTGGGTGAGGGGTTGAGGCTGAGAGCGCAATTCTACGCCAGTTTTTGGAGTGTGGCAGCCCTCTGCCGCTTTGGACCGGGGGAGGGATATCTGACAGGCTGGCAGGAAATAACTTCGGAAAATTTGTAGTGGGATGTGCCACCACCTACATCCATCTTCGCCCTCGAACCAAAGCGTCAGAGGGCTGCCGCACAAGGCGTCCTGCTGGCTTTCACACGAGTGAAAACTCGGCGAATCTCCTACGTGTAATGCACAAACCTTACGGCCGCGTCAGCCTCCACCTCGCCTTCTCCGGCTCCACGAGGCGCCAGATCATCGAGAGCGCCCAGACGAGGAGGCACGTGCCCTGTACATCACTCTCCTCGAGGCCGCGGGAGACAGGGGCTCCGTAGTAGGCGGTCTGCGCCTTGCGCGCGTAGAAGGAGAAGCCGCCATCATCGTTGGCGTGGGCGCGGATGAGTTCCTGCACCTGTCCGCAGTAGGCGCGCACTTTTTCATCGGCCCTGCTGGCGCCGGGGCTCGCGAGCGCCTGGTGGAGGACATAGATGGCATCCACGAGATGGCACCCGCTGGGCTCGGGCGGGTAATGAAGCACGGTGGCGACGAGCTTTTCCGGGTGATGGATCGGCACATCCAGCCAGTCGAGGGCCATGAGCACTTTCATGGCTCCATTGATGAGTTCGCCGTGCGCGGGAAGGCTGCCGCGAAAGTAAGCGCCCGTGTGGGGATCGGCGATGCTGGCGTAGAATTCGCGGCAGACGGCGAGCAGCGCATCGACGTCGAACGGGTCCATGAAAAGCGGCGCCTGCGTCTTGATGAAAACAACGAGCCCTGCGCTCTGGCCACCTGCGCCCCATGGGCGGGTCCAGTCCTGCGCATTCAGCCATTCGCGCACGCGCTCGGGGGTGTTGGGGAATCCGCGAAAGGGGCGCGCGGGCTTTGCGCCGACATCGGCCAGCGTGGCGATCGATTGCTTTGTCTCCGCGAGGAGAATGCTGTGCGGGTCGGGCCTCCACGGGCCGCGGCCTATCAGGTGTTTCAGGCGCGCGATGAAGCCCGGTGGCTTGCCGAGATGCTCCATCTGCGGCGGATCCTCAAAGGGGCAGTCCCCATCCGTGCGCTGGTAGAGTTGGATGAATTCCACCCACTCCTCACGCTCCTCGCGGCTGAGCAATTCCCATCGCCCGAGCATGTGATACGTCTTCAGCGCAAAGCAGCTCCAGCCTAGCGCCATCTCGCGGCCTACATCCGTCACCCCGCGCTTGCACGGCAGGTAGCGGCCGGAGACATGCGTGGGCTTGAGCGAGCGGAGAAAGGCAGGCACGCTATCCTCAAGACGCGAGAACCAGGAATGGTCGGGAGTCATTCGACAGAGGAGTGTGTGTGCCGCAAGGCGCGATCTGGAGTGCGGGAGCTTGCTCCCGCTCTGGATGGGGGCTGC
>JAYUWZ010000194.1:0-1968 GCA_043753265.1 Verrucomicrobiaceae bacterium | reverse complement strand
TCGTCGAGGAACCGCTCGCTGCCATCCTGTAGCGCGACCACGTCGAATTCGCCGGGAGCGATTCCCATGAGGTCGAAGGTGGCAAATGCGTGGAATCCATCCACCACCACCACGTTCACCGCGGTGAGCGTCGTGCCAGCGCCATCAGGGCGTAGTTCCACAGCGAGATCGTCCGTGAAACCGCTGCCGGTGATCGGCACCGTTACCCTGCCGACATTTGCGCCAAACTGCTGCCCAATGCCGTCGATGGCAAAAGGGGCGGCGTCCGCGAGCAGCGAATAGTCCTCGCCCGCGCCCGCGCCTTCGCGGCCATGCAGCATCACGTAATAGGAGCCTCCGCGAGGATTGAGCACACGGATTTGTTGCTCCAGTTCCTGCAGGTTGTCCGCGCGAAGATCGAAGTTCGTGCGGGTGGGCAGTCCGCGGAAGCTCACATAAAACTCGGCCTGCAACGGTTCGTCGAATTCACTGGTGATGAACACGTCGTCGCCACTGGCGAGATCGAGTCGGAAGAATACTTCCTCACCGTTTGCAATTGTCCCGGTGACGGGCGTTCCCAGCACGAGTGATTCGAAGCCCACGGTGATGAGGCTGCTGCCGGTTGCGGTGTTGTTGCTGCGATCCAGATCGGGTGCTACGCGCCGGTTGTCGGAAATGACAATCACCTGATAGTCGCCCTCGAGCGCGGCGGGGAGGCGGGCCGTCACGTCTTCCGTGTAGCTGCCGAGCGCGCCCAAGCCGCCCGTGTGCGGCACGCGGGCAAAGAGGAAGTCCGAGGCATCCAGCACGCCATCGCGCGAGAGGTAAATGGCATCGGTCCACGAACTCGTCGTGGTCGCGAGATTCTGAAGATTGTTAACGGTGTAGGAAATCGTCGCATCGCGTCCGACGTTGCCGGCCGCCGGGAGCACGATGTTTCCCACCGAAAGATCGCCGGCGAGGATGAGGGAGTTCAGGCGCAGTTCCGTGCCGTTGTTCACGACCTCAAAAAGCGGCGTCTGCGCATCCTTCAACCCTTCAAATGTGGCAAATGCACCGGTGCTGCTGGGGAAGAGCATCGCCGCATAGCTTTCGCCCGCGCCGGGGGCGTACGCATTCACCAGATTGAGCCGCAAGGTTCCGTCCAGCGTTGCAGCGCCGGTCGTGGTCACGGTGCCAAAGAGTCCGCTCGCAGGCGTCCCGCCGATTTGCAGTTCCAGCGTGCCGGTCGAAGTCTGGGTGAATGCGCCGTTGACTTGCAGATTGCTTTGCGGGCTGAGGATGATGGTGCCCGCATTTTGGAGTGCGCCCGTGCGCGTGTAGTCCGCGCCGCCCAGCAACGAGAGGCTGCCGGTATTGTTTGCAAGCGCACTGAGCTGCGGGATGGTGGAGCCTGTGCCATTCAGGACGATGGTTGCGGCATTCGTGGTGATGGCGGAACCGAACGCAAGTGTCGCGCCATTGGCCACGGACCAGGTTCCGCCGTTGAGGGTGCCAGCCACAAGCTGTTTCGCGTTCCCGATTGTCAGCGTGCCCGCGGTGGCTTCCACGATGCCCGCATTCGTAAACGGCACGGTACTCAGTGTGGCGCTGCTGGCGGTTGCGTGGCGGAAGGTGCCGCTATTGAAAAATCCCGCCGAGGTCTGCACAGCGCTGAGGTATACGCCACTGGTCACACCGGTCAGGTCGAACAGCGCGCCTGGCAGATTGTTGATGCGGGCGTCTGAGAAAAAGTCGATCTGGCCCACGAGCTGAATCACTCCGGCATTGTTGAGCGTGGTCCTCAGATCCGAATCGCCGGTGAAGTTGAGTTCGCCGGTGTTGGTAAACCCAGTGCCGCTCAAGATTGCAGTGCCTCCGATGGTGAAATAGCCTGCGGGGAAGTTCAACGTGGCACCGCCGATGCCGCCCTGGAGCGTGCCGGTTGTCAGAGAAATGGCACCAAGCCCAGAGCCGGTGTAGTCGCCAGTCCACGTCTTGATGCCTCCT
>JAYUWZ010000193.1:0-9332 GCA_043753265.1 Verrucomicrobiaceae bacterium | reverse complement strand
AATTTCTTTGAGACGCAGTGGGTCGCCCCGGTGACCTTTAACCATGCCAGCGGCAACGTTGCGCCCGGGCTTTCCCTCACGATGAGCGGCCCCCCGGGTGCGACCATTTACTATACCCTGGATGGCACTGATCCCCGGCCCTCCGGCGGCGCGGTGCCGGGCGGTGCGAATGTATTCACCTACGCAGGGCCAATCACCATCAACACCACGACGCGAGTCCGTGCACGTGCCTACCATCCCACGTGGACTGCGCTGACCGGCACCTTGAATCCCCCGCTGGTGTGCAAATGGAGCGGGCCTACCACGGCGCGATTCTCGACCGATACACCTGCTTCCCAAGCCACACTCGCAGTGACCGAGGTCAACTACCATCCTGCGGATCCGTCTGCTGGCGAACTCGCGATGAACCCCGTGGTGAGTGAGTCGGGATTTGAATTCATCGAGTTGAAAAACATCGGCGCAGTGCCCATCGATCTGGCGGGCCTCACGCTCGAGCTTGCGGGAGAATTTACGCTTACTGCGGATAACGGAATCACTCTTGCGCCGGGCGCATTTGCCATTCTGTCCGCAAACCCGGACGCCTTTGCGATACGCTATCCGGGCAAGCCCAACGTGATTGGGCCATTCAAGGGAGATCTCAGCAATGCCGGCGAACGCATCGTGATCCGAAATGCGGCCAACGCCGTTATCGCTGATTTCACCTACGACGATGCGTGGTATGCCACCACGGACGGCGCAGGCCGCACGCTTGCAATCTACAATCCCACTGCGCCCCTTCTTGCATTCAGCACCCAGGCCAACTGGCGCGCCAGCGCAGCAGTGGGAGGCTCGCCGGGAGCCGATGAACCGAACCTCGCGCCAGTGCTCAGCGCGGGGGCCGATGTGGTCGCGTGGCTTCCCTCCGCCGCGCTCGCAGGCACCGTGGACGATGACACCCTGCCCTCCTCGACGCTCACCACCGCATGGAGCAAACTCACCGGCCCGGGCCTGGTTGGTTTCGCCGCGCCCAGTGTACCGGCGACCACGGCTACTTTCGAGCAACCCGGTGTCTTCACTCTGCGATTGAGCGGAGGCGATGGTGCACTCTCGGTGCAGGACGATGTGACGGTGACCATGCGCGACACTCCCGGAGCCTGGCTGTTGCGGAATCCCACGGTGGGCACTCTCAACGATGATGCCGATGGCGATGGCCGCACCAACTACTTCGAGTGGGCGCTGGGGCAAAATCCGCTCAGCGGCGCAGGAGGCGACGGCACCATCGTCACGCTCGAGTCCGGGCATCTCACACTCACGTATATCCGGCAAAAGGCATCCCCATTCGCCACCTATACGGTACAAGTCACGGGCAATGTCGCAGGCTGGGCCGACCCGCTTCCCGGCGACCTCACCGAAGTGATTCTGGCGGACGACGGCGTTACCCAAACCATCAAGGCGACAGACAATACGCCCTTCGCGCCGGGCAGCCGTTTCATCCGGCTGAAGATCTCGCCTCCGTAGAATGTTGAAAGGATGAGGGAGGGCAAAAGCGGGAGATTTACCCGTGTTTGAACCCCTGCCCCTCTAAAATGTCAGAATGCCAGCCTTCCCCAATCGACCATTTTCCTATTCTGTCCCGCCGCATAACCCGTGATTCAGACGCGCAGCCTTACCAAATCCTTCGGCAACCTTACCGCCGTCGCCAGCCTCGACCTTGATGTTCCGCAGGGCGAATTTTTCGCATTCCTCGGTCCCAACGGCGCTGGAAAGACCACCACCATCAAGATGCTCGCGGGGCTGCTCAAGCCCACGAGCGGCAGCGCCATCGTGGGCGGATTCGACATGCAGAAGTATCCGGAGGAGGCCAAGGCCCAGCTCGCGTATGTGCCGGATTTTCCATTCACCTACGACAAGCTCACGGGTCTCGAATTCATGCAGTTCGTGGGGGATATTTTCGGCATCAAGCAGAAGGATATCGATGCACGGACCGAGGAGCTTTTCGACCGCTTTCACCTGCACGACTACCGGCATGAGCTCACGGAGAACCTCTCCCACGGCACGCGCCAGCGCCTCGTCATCAGCAGTGCCCTGCTCCACGAGCCGAAAGTGCTCGTGATCGACGAACCCATGGTGGGCCTCGACCCCATGCACGCACGCATCGTGAAGGATGAATTCAAGGCGCGGTCGAAGGCAGGCATGACGATCTTTCTCAGCACCCACCAACTCAGCGTCGCAGAGGAACTGGCAGATCGCATCGGCATCATTCACCGCGGCCTGCTCATCGCCCTCGGCACCGTGGAGGAACTCCGCGCCATGAGCACCGAGAAAGGCGCGCTGGAGAATGTGTTCCTGTCTCTCGTGGATGCGGAGGAGCAGGTGCGGGAGCGGCAGCCTTGAGCCGACGTGAGAGGTAGAGAAGTGGAGAGGTGAGAAGATTCTGTTTTTTGAATTCGCGATGTTGTGGGGGATTCGCGATGCAGTGCTGCATGCCACGCGAATTTGATGCCTCGGAGCCGGAGCTCATGGATCGGCCACAGCCGGTTTCGGAGGAACTTGCCGGCGACCTGGATAATCTTGCGAGCCTGAACCGGTGGTTTGGATCGCACCGGCTGTTGCGCTACTTCCTCCGCAGGTGGTGGAAGGCCGGGGATGCGCCCCGTGTGCTCGACCTATGCACCGGTGCGGGCGACCTACCGCTGGTCATGACAAACCACGCGCGTGCGCATGGCATCTCGCCACACATCACGGCGCTTGATTTCAATGCGGCCACCGTGGAACTCGCGCGAATGCGGTGCGCAGGCTACCCGGAGATCGATCTCGTGCAGAGCGATGCCCTGGCCTTTCCCGCTGAACTGCCATCGCAACCGCCCTACGACCTCGTTCACTGCTCCCTGGCCCTGCACCATTTCAGCGAGGCGGATGCAGTGGCGCTGCTCCGGCGCAGCCGGGCGCTGGGAAAGCGGGTGCTCTTTTCGGACCTTGAGCGCGCATGGCATACCACTCTTGGTGTGTGGCTGCTTACCACGCTCTTTTACCGGGCACCCATGACCGTGAATGATGCGCGGGTGTCGGCACGCCGGGCGTTCTCGTTCGGCGAGTTTCGCAGGCTTGCGGAAGAGGCGGGCTGGGAATCGATTCGGCACACGCGCTTTGCGTTTTGCCGGCAGGCTATTTGGGTGGAGTAGGGTTGATGTAGTTGAAGATTGCCCGACTCCCCTTCCCCGCCGAACATAAACCCTATGCCGCATCTGTTCCGCACCCTCTTCGCCGCGCTTGCCAGTGTCGCCTTTGCGCAAGCACAGGAGCCTGCCAAGGCACCTGAATCTCCAAAGGCCCCGGAACCACTCTACGAACAGCGGGCGCAGCATGACCCGAATGGGATCGGC
This sequence comes from Verrucomicrobiaceae bacterium, assembly GCA_043753265.1. GTDB lineage: Bacteria > Verrucomicrobiota > Verrucomicrobiia > Chthoniobacterales > Chthoniobacteraceae > SXWH01. Next base: position 5,970 of record JAYUWZ010000193.1, on the reverse strand, counting down.
AAGTTTTTCATGGGCCGCGAAATCGCCCATGTCATGGGGCACCAGGCGGCGGGATGGCTCGAGCGGCCCGAGCGGGAGGAGGAGGAGCGAACGGACCTCGCAGTGCGGGCGCTGGATCTGAAGCCCGGCGAAGCAGCCGCCGACATTGGCTGCGGCACCGGCTACTACGCCAGCCGCATGGCCCGCATCGTCGGCGACAAGGGGACGATATTTGGCGTCGATATCCAGCAGGAGATGCTCGATCTGCTAACGAGGAAGATGCGGCTCATGAGCATCACCAACGTGAAGCCGGTGCTCGGCACCGAAAAAGACCCGAAGCTACCGCCGGAAAGTTGCGACCTGATGCTGATGGTGGATGTTTACCATGAGTTCGACCACCCTTACGAAATGGTGCGCGCGATGATTCCCGCACTCAAGAAAGGCGGACGCCTGGTATTCATCGAGTTTCGCAAGGAGGACGCGACCGTGCCGATCAAGGAAGTGCACAAGATGTCCGAGGCACAGATCAAAAAGGAAATGGCGGTGCATCCGGAGTTGGAATGGGCGGAGACCAAGCGCGAACTACCCCAGCAACACGTGGTTATTTTTAAACGGAAGTAAACCCATGCAACCTGTCATCCAAACACTGCCAGCGCGGACCGTCATAGGACTCGGCGCGAAATTCATCTCGGTGCTCTCGCCAGAGCGGGACAACCACATTGTGATCCCGAAGTTGTGGCATGATTTTACGCCCCTACTGGGTACGATTTCGCGCCGTGTAAACACGGAAGCCATGGGCTGTGTGTATTGCCGGGGAAACAGCGATGGGGGCGATGGAGAATGCTACTACCTCGCATGTGTGGAAGTCGCGCCAGGCACTCCGGCACCTTCCGGCCTTGAAGCGCGGGATCTACCCGGTGGGCGCCACGCGGTATTCACCCACAAAGGCAAACTCGACACGATCGGACAAACCATGGCGGCCATCTATGGCTCGTGGCTCCCGAATAGCGGGGAGCGCCTGCGCTGTGCGCCCGACCTCGAAATTTATGGGCCCCGGTTCAATCCGACATCGGACAGCTCGGAGTTTGAAATTTGCCTACCGATTGAGTGAGTGTGACGCGGACGAGCCAGCGGCTATTCCTACCTGCGCCCCGCGGAAAGGGCTGCGATTAGGCGATAAAGGGTTTCGGTGCGCGGCATTTTTGCGCCTGCTGCTGTGCCCTGCCGCCATGGCTCGCCCCAGATTGCCTCGACCTCTACAGGGCGTCCTTCCTCGTAGTCGATCATGGAAGATGGGCGGTAGGCGCCCATGGAATCGCTGCGCTCGATCTGCCAGTCGGCGAATGAATCGGGGATGTCGTGGCCGAGCCGGCGGGCGGCATCCAGTCCTTCATCCATGAGAGACCGGGCGAGTCCGCGAAGTCCGTCATCAGCGAGCACGCGGGCGACATTGGCACGGGCGGCGATGGAGAGCCCGTTGAATGGAATGTTCCAGAGCAGCTTGCGCCAGCGTTCACCGGCGAGATTATCCACCGCGTCGGCCTTCACCTCCACGGCATTCCACGCGTCCGCGATGGCACGCACCCGGGCGGTAGCAGGAAGGCCAAATTCGCCGATGGAAATGGAGCCGTGATCGATGTGATGAATCACACCGTGGGCAGTGCGGTTGATGCATACGAAGCAGAGCGCGCCTAGCACTCTATGCCTGCCCCAGCGGGCGGAGAGGTATTCCTCATTTCCTAGACCATTTTGCAGGGTGAGCAAAATGGTTTCCGGGCCGAGCAGCGGCGGGAGGAGTTCCTCGAGACTGGCATTCGCAGTGGTCTTGAGGGCGATGATGACGAGATCCACGGGGCCAATTTCCGCTGTGGTGGCCGCAGCATTCACCCGCGGAAGCCGCACCTCCTGGCCTTTGGTGAGGATGGTGAGCCCCTGCTCTCTAACGGCGGCGAGGTCCGCGCGCATGAGGAAGTGAACATCGTGGCCGCCATTGGCCAGCATTCCACCGTAATAGCAACCGACCGCGCCGGAGCCGACGACCGCGATGCGTTTGCCTTTGAGAGTATCCATGCTGAACAATTTGCAATCGGCGGGCAGGGTGGGGCAACTGCCAATGTGGAGGGGCTCTAAAAGCTGCGAAGCATCGCAGCAGTGCAAGGGCAGCTTCACCATCACACGATTTTTCCCAATAAGGAAACTGCGCAATCGCGTTGACTCGGGGCTTGCCGGGACGCTTGGCGTTGCTACGTTCGCCGGTCAACCCTCCGCCTCCAAACACTACACCACACATGAGCCAATCTGCGACGGCTGCTCCCCAGGACAGCCCCAACACACAGACCATCGCCGAAACAGTCATCCGAATTGCCGGCGATTCACAAGACGGCATCCAGGCAATCGGCGGTTTTCTCGCCCGGCTTGCAGGACGCAGCGAACAGGAGGTCATGACGTTCATGACGATCCCCTCCACGATTTCGGGAGGGCCATCCATTTTCCAAGTGCGAATCGGCAGCGGTGAGGTGCTGAGCGCAGGCGACGATGCGGACATGCTGCTGGCTTTTTACGACCACAGCTACGAGGCGCACATCGGCTCGTTGAAAAAGGGCGGCATCGTGCTTTACGATAGTGACCACGTGAAGCCCGCGGAGGACAAGCTCACTGACTATCACCATGTGGGCGTGCCTATCTCCTCGCTCACAGTGGAAGCCATCGGCGGCACGGGCCGCGACAAGGGCAAAAACGTGTACTCGCTCGGACTGATTGCGAAGATGTTTGATCTCAATGCCGACAAACTGGAGCGGCTTATTCGCGAGCGCTTCGTGGGCAAGGACACAGCGGTCGCAGACCTGGCGGTCACGTGTTTCCGCAGTGGCTACGGGCACCAGATCCAGGGCTTGGTGGAGCAGTTCCGGTTTCACCCCGGTGAAAACGTGGGACACACGCAGGTGGTGATGAGCGGTAACGAGGCGCTGGCGTGGGGCATCATTGCCGCAGGCGTGCGTTTTGGCGCGGGCTATCCCATCACACCATGGAGCGACATCATGGAACTGCTCCGGCGCGAGCTTCCTAAATACGGTGGCATCTTTGTGCAGACCGAGGATGAAATCGCAGCAATCTCGATGGCGATTGGCGGCAGCTATGGCGGGCGTGTGGCGGTGACGGGCTCGAGTGGCCCCGGAATCTCGCTGAAGACCGAGGCTCTTGGCTGGGCGAGCATGGCGGAGATGCCGGTGCTCATCATCGACGTGCAACGTGGCGGCCCCTCCACGGGCATGCCCACGAATGTGGAGCAGAGCGACCTGAACATCGCATGCTTCGGCGGCCATGGAGATTCCCCGCGTGTGGTGCTCGCGCCCGCAAGCGTGGAGGACTGCTTTTACACCGCAATCGAAGCGGTGAACATCGCGCGCAAATATTCCACGCCGGTTATTTTGCTTACGGATCAGGGCATCGCGACACGCATCGAGGCGTTCCCCGAGCCAAACCTCAAGGAAGTGATGCAGGACATCTCGCCTGACTTCACACCGGTTGCCGATCACAAGCCCTACGATCTGAACACCGAGGGCGGCATCACCCGCCACGTACCGCCGGGCACTTTCATTGCGAGTGGGAAGTATCCCATCGTGACCGGGCTGGAGCACGATGAACTGGGCCATCCGACGAGTTCGCCGAAGGTGCACGTGCAGATGACCGACAAGCGCCGCAACAAATACAAGAAGCTCGCGGCGGAATTGCCCGTGCCGAAGGTGTACGGTGCGCCAGAGGGAAACATACTCCTCGTAGGCTGGGGCAGCGCACAAGGCCCGCTGCAGGAAGCCGTGAAGCAGGCGCGCGCCGCTGGCGAAGCGGTGAGTTCGCTGCACATCAAATACATTCATCCCCTGCCCAACGGACTCGAAAAGATTTTCGAAGCATTTAACCACGTGTTCGTGGTGGAACTGAACGACGAAGGCTTCTACGGCAACGGCCAGCTCGCCTCACTCATGCGCGCCCGGTATGCGGACCCCAAGATCCGCAGCATCACCAAGACGGATGGCCTGACATGGAAGGTGCGTGAGGTGCTGGACAAGGCGCGAGCGCTGGCGAAGTAGGCGGTCGAATACCTTTCGTTGCGCTTCGCGCTATGAGGTCGGCGACAGGAATGTCGCCGCTCCTTGGCCGCCCAGTTCGCGAATCACGCGGGCGGGCGAACCCACTGCGAGAACGCCTGCGGGGAGGTCTTTCGTTACCACGCTGCCGGCTCCCACCACGGTGCCCGCACCGATAGTGACACCTTTCAGCACCGTGACGCGTGCGCCGAGCCAGCAGCGGGCACCGATGCGTGTGGGTGCCGATACCAGCGGAGCCTGGCCGGGAACGACGCCGGGGCCGAAGGTGTGATCGTGATCCGTGACGTAGCAAAATGGCCCGAGCATCGCGTCTTCTCCAATCTCGATGCGCTCCGAGGCATCGAGCATGGTGTTGCGGTTCATGTAGCAGCGCGCCCCGATAATGATGCGCGCGGCGGCATTGGTGGCGAGGAGCGTGACATCGCGGTCGAGCGCCACCCCGGTGCCCAAGGTGATGCACCCCGGGCGCAGCGGAGACTCAATGCGGGCGAGCCATACCTTCCCCTCCATCTTCATCCCGAGCAGGCGATACCAAACGGCACGGCGCCGGGAGGCGAGCGATTGCAGGAGTTTGCGGATGCGGTAAATCATGACCATGTCCCCCTCAAATCGAGCCACCAGCCAGCACCACGCTGCCTTACTATGCTGATGCTCGCGAAAATCCGGTGGAGGAAAAATTTCCACGCAAAGCCGAGTCCGCGCTGGCCCATCACATCGCGTGCGACAATGCGCTGGTTGCGGATGCGCTGGCGGGCGAGGCCAAGGATGTCCCGCTTGTGCGATCCCCCACCCTCCCGGTGGCTGCAACGCGCCCGTGTGTGGAAAAAGAGCCGATGCGTGCGGCCGATGCGGGCGGAGCAATGCACATCCTCCATGTAGCTGTAGCCTTCGAACTCGGGAAATTTTTCACGCAGGAAGGGCTCGCGCCGGTAAAAAACGCAGCCGGAATTCAGCCAGTCCGCCGGGATTAAATCGCCCCCCGACTCCGCTTCCTCCGTATAGCATGGGAGGCAATTGATGGCCGCCCCAATCAGGCGGCCTCCGTAGGTCGGGTGCTGGTAACCCGCCTGTATGCGGTAATACCCGCGTAAAAATCGCGAGGGCTGTGGCCGGTGGATTTCATCGATGCGCACGGCGATGCCGCCCACCTTCCCCTCGGTATCGCGATCGAAGACCTCGCACACCTGGGCGCAGGTCTCCGGGTAAAGAGTGATGTCGTCGTCCATGAAGCCAAACACGGCCCCCACCTTTGCCAGCAGGGCGCCCTGGTTTCGCTGTTTGGCTGCGCTCTTTGCCTCGGAAAAATGCCACTGGATGGGCAGGCGCGGTGCCCATTGCTCGCAGAGCCGACGTGTCCGCTCGTCGCGCGAGGAATCAATCACGATCACCTCTGCGGGGAGCCGGGTCTGCTTTTCCACGCCCTCAAAGGTCACGGCCAGATCGTCGGGCCGCTCAAAGGTGGCAATGATGAGACTGTATGGCTGCATTCCGCGCGCATCAAAGCCGCCTCCGTGCCCGTAAGGCAAGCCGGGGGGAGGGAAACGTTGCGACGGCACATCTGGAAAGAAAACTAGGGTCTGAAAACACGCGGCATGGAATTGGGGCGAATTGCGCCTCCACGGTGGCATTCCATGAAACTATTTTCGCTCTCCTCTGTAAAAAAGTGCTCTTACCCTCTTGCACGATTCGGGCGACCTCCCTATATAGTCCGCCCCCACCGATTTTGGGTAGATACCGAAGTGGCCAAACGGGGCGGACTGTAAATCCGCTGGCTTACGCCTTCACAGGTTCGAATCCTGTTCTGCCCACTCTCTCCCCCCTCTGGCCCAGAGGGTTCCGAAGGATGAGAGCCCAATCTCCCCTGCGTCATGCAAGCAATCGAGGA
>JAYUWZ010000192.1:0-9335 GCA_043753265.1 Verrucomicrobiaceae bacterium | reverse complement strand
GCCCCGTCTTCTCGCCGGTCCTTTTCCCAGTTTCCGACACGCCCGCCGCCGCCGCCAGCCTGGGCAACTTCGACAAGGTGTTTGCGGAAGCCCTGCGCTTTGACGACGGCTACGCCAAAATCGTCCACGCCCGCCAGCAGCTCGGCGCCGACCCACTGGATGAGAGCGGGGACGGTTCGCCCCTGGTGCGCGACGAGGGCATCCAGCTCGCCTGGGACGATGAGGATATTTTGGAGGGCCAGAACCGCGCCCTGGGTGCCCCACCCGATGGCGAAGACCCTGTACTCGCCCCGCGCGGCCTGGCAGTTCTTCTTTACCCAGTGTTTGGGTGGTATCAAGAGCGAGCTCGCAAAGTAGCCTGCTCGGAAAACCTGAAAGGTCTTTACACCTCCACCGCGGCCTACCTGAACGCGAGCAACGGCGTCTGGCCGAAGGTCGCCTTCAGTTCAAAGGATGCCCAAAACTACGCGCGCGAGTGGCACGACATGCTGCAACCTTACGGAATCGCCCGAAGCAACTTCATCTGCCCTTCGTTTCAGATCAAGGTGGGGAAGCCAGACTACACGCAGACGAAGTATAATCGCACGGACTACATAGCGGCATTCTTCGACTCGAAACCGTGGACAGCGCGCAAGTGGGACAAACAGCCATGGTTTGCCGAGCGGCAGGATATGCACGGCAGCGGCAATTTGCTGGTGTTGGCAAACGGGACCTTGATCGACCTGAACGACGCCAAGCGACTGGAGCAGCAACCACAGACCCCGTGAGGTGTACGGCTTGGGGAGTGAACCGGGCGTGCAAGGTCGATGAGGAGACTGCGGGTAAAAGGGGAGCGTTCGGAGCGCGGTCTGTGTGCGAAGCGCCAGCCGCAGCAATGCCCGCCAAGCAGGCAATTCCGAAAGCCAAGAGAAAAGCCCTGTTTCATCTCATTCCCGTGCGAAAAATTTCTGCAGCTGGTGCTCCCCACACAGACCGCGATCTAAACGCGTCAGATTGCAATTTGAGAGACCAAATTTGGTGCTGGAAATAATTGGCGCTATATCGGAGGCTAATCCGATATGCTGACCCTCTCTCCTCTCATTCGGCCTCCGCTCGATCCCGGCGTGGACCATGCCGCGCTCTGGACGAAGGCATACCGCTCGCTTTTGGATGAAAAGGCGGAACCCCTGGCCCTCATTCTCGAGCGGCCCGACGGGACGATTTCAAGGCACGACACACGCATCCATTCCCACACGGAGGCCGGGGCTGAGATGAATGAGCGGCATGTCGAGCGGTTGCTCAAGTTTCTGCTTTGGTCACGGGGGGCCTCGCGTGTGTCCATCGCAGGAAATACCGCCCTCGCGGAATCGATGCGCTCAGCCTACTCGGCAGACGGCGCGCGCCGGTTTGATTTCGATTTTTTCAGCCGCATCTACAGCCGTCCGCTGGAGATTGATTCATGCCGGTATGAATCCGCACCGCAGAGCCGCGAGACGGCGATGGCATTGGGGCGGCACCTGGATGGATGCCGCATTGGTTTTGACCTTGGCGGCTCGGATCGCAAATGCGCCGCAGTGGTGGACGGAAAAGTCGTTTTCTCGGAGGAAATTCCCTGGGACCCTTACTTCCAACGCGACCCCGGCTACCACTATGATGGAATCAACGACACCCTGAGACGCGCGGCCGCCCATCTGCCGAGGGTGGACGCCATCGGTGGAAGCGCGGCGGGAGTGTATGTGAACAACGAGGTGCGCGCGGCGTCACTCTTTCGCGGAGTGGCGCCGGAGGTATTCGAGGCGCGCATCCGGCGCATCTTTTTTGATCTGCAAAAGGAGTGGGGAGGCATTCCATTTGAGGTTGCGAATGATGGCGAGGTGACCGCCCTCGCGGCATCCATGAGCTTTGGAGAAAACAGCGTGCTCGGCATCAGCATGGGCACAAGCGTCGCGGCGGGATACGTGACCGCGAACGGTGGCATCACGCCGTGGCTCAATGAACTGGCCTTTGCGCCAATGGACTACCGGGAAAACGCGCCAGTGGATGAATGGAGCGGCGACCGCGGGTGCGCGGTGCAATACTTCTGCCAGCAAGGCGTGGCCCGGCTCGCACCGCTCGCGGGATTGCAATTCCCGAAGGAGATGAAATTTGCCGAGCAACTCGTGGAGGTGCAAAATCTCATGGCCATGGGCGATCCGCGCGCACGCCAGATTTATGACACGATCGGCGTGTGCTTTGGCTACGCCATCGCGCACTATGCCGAGTTTTACGATTTTGGCACGCTGCTCATACTCGGCCGGGTGACGAGTGGTGAGGGCGGAAACCTTGTGCTGAGCAAAGCCTCGGAGGTCCTGCGCGTGGAATTCCCCGAGTTGGCCGAGCGGGTCACGCTCCGCACGCCGGACGAGAAGGACAAGCGGCACGGGCAGGCAGTGGCGGCAGCGAGTCTGCCCGCGCTTGCGGTGTAGTTACCGTAGATCATCGACGTGACGAGCGAAGCCAAGCCTCGCTCGCTTGTCGATAATCTCCACTATGGGGGGTCCCGCTCGAAACTCGACGACGCGCAAATCCCTGTCCACCCTCCGCGCATGTTGCGCCTCCTCCTTCTCGCCATTTGCCTGGCGGCTCCGCTCCACGCCGCGGACCGCAAGCCGAATATCATCTTCATTCTCGCGGACGATCTGGGTTACGGCGAGCTGGGGTGCTTTGGGCAGAAGCTCATCGCCACACCGCATCTGGATCGCATGGCGTCGGAGGGGATGAAATTTACGCGCTTCTACGCGGGCTCGCCTGTCTGCGCACCGAGCCGGAGTGTGCTCATGACGGGCCTGCATACAGGGAATACCCCGGTGCGTGGAAACGCGGGAAAACTGAACCGCACCGCGCAGGATCTGAAACCCGGCACCACCACCGTGGCGGGACTATTGAAGGACGCGGGCTATGCCACGGCTTTGATTGGAAAATGGGGCATCGGACAGGAAGGCAGCGATGCTGCTCCCAACAAAAAGGGATTCGATTACTTCTACGGCTACCTCGACCAGCACCATGCGCACAATGGGTATACTGATTTTGTGATGCGCAACACGGAGCGGGTGAAGTTGCGAAACCAAATCGTGCCAGGGAGCGGCGGCCCCAAGGACGCAGAGGGCAACTCCGGAGCGGGAATCGCTGTGGAGCCGCTGGATTTCGTACCCGACCTGATGGCAGCGGAGGCCCTGAAATGGGTGGAGACGCAGAAGGATAAACCCTTCTTTCTCTATTGGTCGCTCATCACACCCCACGCCAACAACGAGGGAACCAAGCATGGGCGCGGACAGGAAATCCCTGACCTCGGGCAATACGCCGACAAACCGTGGCCCGCACCGGATCGCGCGCACGCGGCAACCATCACACGGCTCGACGCCGACGTGGGGCGCCTGCTCGCCAGGCTCAAGGAACTCGGGTTGGACGAGCACACGCTGGTAATTTTCTCGAGCGACAACGGCCACCACAAGGAGGGTGGCAACGATCCCGAACTCTTTGATGCGAACGGGCCGTTGCGCGGTCTGAAGCGTGACCTTTACGAAGGCGGCATCCGCGTTCCCACGATTGCGCGCTGGCCGGGCAATGTGCGCGCGGGTGTGGAAGAATCGCGCGCGCTGTGGTTTGCCGATATCCTCCCCACCTTCGCCTATCTTGGCGGGGCACATGAGCAACTACCCGCAAAATTGGATGGCAAAAGCTTCTCCAGTCTGCTGCTGAATCTGCCCCACAAGCCGGCATCGCGCGGCGATCTCTACTGGGAATTCCACGAGGCCGGCTTCTCCCAGGCGGTGCTGATGGACAGCCGATGGAAGGCAATCCGGAAGAAGCGGCTCGATGCTCCCATCGAACTCTACGATCTCGATACCGACCCTGCGGAGGCACACGACATTGCGAGCGGCAATACCGCGATGGCCGACCGCGCGAAGGGTCTGTTTCAGACCGCGCGCACGGAATCACCGGACTGGCCTATCAAGGAAGCGCCGAAGGCGAAGCCGCAGTAAGCCAGCCATTACGCGCGCTTGCGGCGGCGCAGAGCGAGGAGCATGCCGAGGCCTCCGAGGAGCGACACCGCCGCACCCGGCTCCGGCACCACAAGGAGCGTGGTGTCGTTGCCATCGCCGCCAGTGTAGCTGAGCTGGAAGGTTTCATGGAATCCATTGCTCTCGTAGCCGAAGTCCACGCCCGGCGTGATGGGCATGCCACCCATCGCGAATCCACCGCTTCCAAGATTAAAGGAATCCACGAGGTCGTTGTTGATGAGCTTGAACGCCGTTCCCAGTGAGAGGTCGGATTGGAAGTTCAGCGCGAGTTCCACGAATGCGCCGAATGCCACGGTGCCCGTGACGTTCAGTTGATCCGAGGTGCTGCCCTCCAGGTCGAACTGCGCAGCGCCGCCATTCAGCGCAAGGCTGCCCGTGCTGAGCGTGCCGATGGGCCCGCCAGTGACGCTGCCTGCGGTGACGGTGCCGCTCGTGAGCGTGGTCCCACGATGCCTGTGCCAGAGAGCGCCGCGAGCGTGCCTGCGACCGTGGTGACGCTGCCGCTGATGCTTCCCGTCACGTCCAGCGTGCCGTTGTTCACCGTAGTGAGACCGGTGTAGGTATTGATGCCCGAAAACACCTGGGTGCCTGAGCCGGTTTTCGTGATACCGAGGGTCTGGGTCGCATTGGCAATCACACCCCCGAAGTCACCCGAGCCGCCGCTGGCACCCACGGTGAGCACGGCATTGATGGAGTTCACGTTGACCAAGCCGGTGCCACTGAGCGCATCGATGGTTTCCCCGCCCACCGAAACGGCAAACCGGCTGCCAGCGCTGACACTGACGCTCGTGGTATCCGGGATGTAGTTTTGGTTGCCGGCGGTCGCCGCCCCGATCTGAAAGTAGCCGGCACCTGTGGTCGATAGAGTGAGGTTTCCCAAGTAGGTGCTTACCGTGCTAAAAATGGTGCGGCCCGTGCCGGTGACCGTGATATTTCCGGTGCCGGAGATGGTCCTGTAATCCGTGCGATCCGCGGCATTGGAATCGAAGAATACGTCGCGCTCTAGAATGATGTTCTGGAAGAAGTTATTGTTACCCGAACCAGTGACCGTGCTGCGGCTGCCCAGCGTCATCGTGCCGGTGCCGTTGTTGGAGATGGTCGTGGGCCTCACGAAGGACACACGGGCACTGTCGAGGTAGAGCGCGGTGCTGGCCGAACCGGTGCTGGCATCGCCGAGGGTGACATTACCCACGCCCAGCGCCGCCGCAGCGGACACGCGCAGTTCACCGGTGCTCACAACCGTGTTGCCCGTAAACGTATTCGCGCCACTGAGGCGCCATGCACCGGCACCTGTCTTCAGTAGGCTCGTGGCACCGCCATTGTCGGCCACCAGGCCGGCCAGGAGATTGCCGCCCGTGCTGCTGCCCGTCAGGGTGAGTATACGGGCACCAGCCTCGCCACTGACTCCGATGGGGCCATTGAGCGTGAGAGCGCCAGTGCCCGAGGCATCCAGCGCACCACCAGCAAGGTTTAGATTGATGATGCGGTCGTCTGTCACAGCGGGGCCGGTGTAGCGGAAGGTGCCGCCGTTTAGCAGCATGGGCGCGGGGCCAAAATTCAGCGCTCCCGCTGCCGCGATGCCCCCGCCGGTGACCGGGACGGAAAGTTCAAATGTCGTCGCACTGGTAATGCCTGTGATGCGCGCCCCCGCGGGAACATTCGCACCCCCATTCACGGCCATGCCTATTTTCAGGTCCGCGGTGGAGGCGACGTTGACAGTGCTGCCGGTGGTCACCGCGACAAGGGCGGTTTTGGCCGCAGGACGCGAGGCAATACTCACGCCAGTGGCACCGTCGAGAGAGTTGCCGCCAAATCCATTCGCGCTGGTGATTTCGATGATGCCAGACCCATTGATCACCAAGCCCGATGGGGCGTTGTTCAGGAGGCCCGATATCGTGAGAAGGCCGTTGCTTCCCGTGATGTTTCCCGTGGCGGTGACGGCCCCGCTCAGCAGCATGCTGCCCGCACCTTCCTTCACGATGCCATATCCCGCCGCAGCCTGGGTGATGGCTGCACTCACATTGAGGTCAGGCTCAGCCGCGCCATTCTCCACCGTGAAGAAGTGGTTAGTGCCATCCGGGCCGCCGCTGCGAAGATTCAGCCGGCCCGCGATGACCGACGGAGTGGCGCTTGCGAATGAATTGATACGCGAACTACCGACGGTGTTGTCGCCACCAATCGAGTAATATTGGCCCGCTGCATTCGTAAACCCGCCATTCGACTGCATGGTGCCGCCGGTGAGATTGTAGGTGACCCCCCAGCCATTGTCGCCGCCCACAGCCTGGTCGAGCGTGCCACCATTGATGCTGATGACATTGACCTTCGAGCCAGAGGTATAGCCCAGCGCATTCGTGCTAAGCAGGCGCATAGTGGCTCCGGAATTGATGTTCACGTCCCCGCGAATCACCCCGGTGCCCGAGTTGCTGCCGCTCAGGGTGAGAAGCCCTGCATTAACGGTGGTTCCGCCTGTATAGGTCTGCTTCTGCGCATCCGATGCGCCCGTAAAGGCGAGTGTTCCAGGACCGTCTTTCACCACCGATCCAAATGAGCTGATGACCGCGCCATCGCCATAGCCCACCACTCCCGCGCGGTTGAATACCACGGTGCCGAGATTGACGATGCTCACATTTCCAATGCCGCCGGTCGATCCGCCCGTGCCGATCTGCAGCGTGCCGAATTCAACCGTGGCAGTACCCGTGGTCATGTTGTCGTTGGCGACAATCAATGTTCCCGCCCCACGCTTGAGCAGCGTGCCGCTTCCAATGCTGCCTGTTCCCGCGAAGGTATAGGTATTTGCCGTGTCGACGGTGATGAAGCCCGGGAGAAGCGTGCCCACCATGTTCACCGTGCTCGCGGTCGAGTTGGTGTCGTCGAACGTCACGTTGTCATACGCAAAGAACAGTTCATCGTCCGGTGCAAGGTTTTGCCAGTTCAGGCTGTTGTTGTGATCCCACGTGTTGCTGCCCGAATCGCCCGACCATACCAAATCCAGCGTGCTTCCCGAGACATCGAGGGTGAGGCTGTTTGCAGTCGTACCCACCACATAGCTCAGGCGCGAAAGCGCCGACGGGTGGATGGTCGGCAACGCGGCCACCGAAAGCGTGCCAGCGCTCATGAGGGTGTAGGTGCCGGGACTCGGCGGTGCCGACCAAATGGGCATCACGTTTCCACCATTGAGCGTGAGCTCGCCGGTCACATTTACGAAGTCATTCGCCGTGCCGCCCGCCGTCGTGTTGAACGTACTGAGCGAGGGACGCAGCGTGCCGCCGTTAAAGATCATCGTCGTCGCCGTGATGGTGCCGATGGAGGCATCCGAGCCATCCACGCCGGGCCGCACGAAGCCTCCGCTATTCACCAGGAGGTTCGTGATCCGGCCGGTGGTGGTGCCGTTTCCATTTCCGGCGATGGAGCCGCCGCTGTTCACGTTGACACTGCTGACTCCCGCAAACAGGCCCGTGACCGAGAGTGTGCCGCCAGTCACGTCGATGGCGCCCGTCATGCTCACTCCCGCATTGCTCATGGTGAGTGTGCCGTTGCCTGTCTTTGTAAAGCCAGAGGGGCCGGTGAACAAACCGCTCAGCAGCACATTCGTACCCTTGGTATCGATGGTGAGCCCCGAGCCCGCGAGGTGCATGGGCGCCGACCATGTGCCGAGGCCGTAGGAGGAGAGCGTACCGCCAGACCAGTTTACCTGGCTGCCACCATTCGCAGCGAGTCCTCCCGCGCCGATGGAAAGCTCACCGCCACTGAGATTGAGCGTGCCGCCGATTGGAGTCGTGGCACCGCGTCCGTCCACTACGAGGCGGAAAAGATTTGCGGTGCCTCCGCTGATATTGAGGAAGGCATTACTTCCATCCACACCGATCGAAGTGGTGGAATTCGGCGCATTCAGCGTGCCGCCAGATAAGTTGTATGTGCTGCCCTCGCCGTTCCAGTGGCCGATGCGGAACGCGCCCTCAGTCGTTGCCTCAGTCCCGAGCACATTCACAATGCCACCGGTCTGGTTGACCACGCCGGAGCGCCCGCCTCCGCCTTCGCCGATGTAAAGGGTGCCCGTGGTGAGGGACGAACCCGGTTGCACATTCAGAGTGCCCACATATCCCGTGGTGCCAGCGGTGAGACCCACATTCGTCGCACCGACCGTGACGTTTGCACCACTGGCAAGATTCACCCGGCCCTGCTCCACATTGAGCGAATTGACCGCCGTGGTGCTGCCCACCGTGGAAGTCAGTGTGAGCGATGCATCGGGCGTCTGCCCTGCAAATGCGATATTACTGCCACTGGTGGTCGACATCGTGACAGCGGGCAGTGTGTGGTTGCCAAACGCGGTGAAGCGCAGCGTCGACCCGCTCATCGAGACGGCGGAGGGTGTGCCCAGGGATGCCGCAGCGTTGATCGTTTCCGTGACGTTCAGCGTGCTGCCGGTGAGGTTGATGGGGCCGGTAATTATATTCGTGCCCCCGAGGGTGATGGTGCCGCCCGTGGAAGTGATGCCACCCGTAAATGTGTTATTTCCCGACAGACTCAGCCCACTCGCACCAGCCTTGATAATGGAGCGGCCCGCAGTGGACTCGGAAATCACTCCTGCAAGCGTGAGCGTGTTAGCCGTGTCATTCACCGTGAGGTTGCCCGCGAGCGTCACATTGCTGCCAACAGCGCCTGCCTGGGCCTGTGTCTGGAAGGTTGCGTTGTTCACCACGATGTTCCGGGTGATGTTCGCCGCAGCGGTCTGGTAGAACCATCCCGTGGTACCGGGGCCGTAGGTGAGGGTGCCCGTGCCGCCCAAGACCGCACCGGCGAAGGCGAAGCCGAGCGTGCCACCCAGCACGTCGATGTCGCCGCTCGTCACCGACACGCCGCTGCCGCCATTCGCGAGGTAGATGATGCCATTGCCGACCTTGGTGAGATTGAAGCCGGCGAGATCCACCATGCCTGGGTTTCCATTGCCGACATCCATGCGGCCCGGGCCGCCAATGGTGGCATCGGCCGCAAGTGTGATGAAACGGAAATTCCCCGCAGTCACTGCATTGGAATTGATCAAGGTACCGGTCCCGCCAAATCCTGTGCCCGAAATGGTGAGAGATTCATTGCCTATGGATTGCGCGTTCAGGTCGAGCGTTCCACTGCCTGAGATAGTCGTGCCACCGCCTGCGTCACCGAGGGCTGCGGCATTTCCAGCCTTAAGAATGCCGTTCGTAATGGAGACCGCTCCGCCAAAGGTGTTCGCTGTATTGAGGCTCAGCGTTCCAGTGCCAGATTTCGTGATGCTCGTGCCGCCCCCGACGAGAGTCCCGG
>JAYUWZ010000191.1:0-4437 GCA_043753265.1 Verrucomicrobiaceae bacterium | reverse complement strand
ACCAGAGCGGCGCTGGCCCGGCTGGCGCGCCACGAGAAATTCATCCTGCAAGTAGAGGGCGCGCGCATCGACCACGCGGCGCATAACTCGGATGCCCCCGCGGCCATCCACGACCAGATCGCGCTCGATGAGGCGATTGACCTCTGCATCGAATTTCAAAAGGCGCACCCGGACACGCTCGTGGTCATCACGACGGATCACGCAAATTCCAATCTCGGCCTGAATGGCATGGGCGGCGGCTACCGCACGAGTTCGCAGCGATTTGCCACGCTGAAGGACGTGAAGATGTCCTACCCGGAGATCCTGAAGAAGATCGAGAAGGCGGGCCAGAAGGTGAAAGTGCCGACGGTGTCGAACGACCCGGAGGACAAATTGGACGTGGTCGACCCGATGGCAAAAATCGACCCCAAGGGCAAAACCGAGGGAGAGAAAGAGCCGGAGAAAACGGACAAACCCTCGGCCGAGAGCGACAAGGAAAAGGCGGACGATGAGAAAACCAAATTTACCGCTGCCGTGCAGCTCTCCAGCGCACTTCAGGTGAAGCCGGAGACCATCACGATGATCCTGGGTGAGACGACGGGCTACAAGCCCTCACTCCGCCGCGCGACCCTCTTCGCCAAAGTGCTCGCCGGGGAATATCCCGCGCTTTTCGACCAGATGAATTCGCCCATCACGCAGCTCGGCCAGCTCATGGGCAACCGTCTCGGCGTAGGCTGGACGGGCAACACACACACCGCCGACTACGTCACACTCCTGGCCGTGGGGCCCGGCTCGGAGTATTTCCACGGGCTCATCCAAAACACGGACGTGTTTGTAAATTATACGCAGCTCGCAGGAATTGATTTCAAAAATCCCACAGCCCCGCTCATCGCCCACGCTGGCCCCGAAGCCGACGAGGCCGAGCGGCATGCGGAGTACGTGCTGGCGTAGGCAGATATTTGCCGAACCTCATCACTCAAGCAGTCCGTTCCTACTTCGGCGAAGAAAGCACGAACGCAAACTCCTCGGCAGCGAGCTCCACGCCCCCAAGTTCGGCGATGTACCGCAGCAACTCGACCACTGGTACGTCACTCGCGGCAAACGTGATCGGCCGCGGTGGCTTCGCTTCGTCAAACTTCATGATGATGTTGAGCGGCGCCGCATCCGGCGCGAGGGACTTGTAGCGCTGCTGGAGAAAATCGCAGGCCTCGCGCACACTCGACTCCCGCAAATCGATCTTCGGAAATTTAACCGGTTGTTTCGCTAGCGCCGCGATAAGTTTTTCCCCGCCTTTGCCTGGGGTGATTTGTATGGCTGGGCGGGGGACGGCCTCAATGCCTGGGCCCTTCGCGGCGTTTTCTGTAAAGACCACGGCTTGTTCATCCCACCGAAGCCCCAAATCGGCCAGATTGGACACATACCGGAAAACTTCGCTGAGCGGCACCTTGTTCAGCGTGAGCGTTAGGCGGGTAATTGATTCGTTCGGTTGCGTCGGCACCACATCCAAACCCGGAATACCCGGGGGAGGCGCGGGCGGTAAAGGCACTTTTTTCTGAGCGCTCGCAGCGGCGAAAATGATGTTAATTCCTTTCCCGTCCAATGCGATACCCCGCTGGGCCAGAAAATCGAGCACCTCGGGAATGGTAGCCTCCTTGAAGTCGATTCGGGGGATGATCAACTGCGAGGCGCGCTCGTTGAGGGAAGGGGTTGCCTGCCCAAACGTTACGGAGGAAAGACAAACAAATGCTGCCAGGGAGTGAAGTAATGTTTTCATGGCGGGACTGGAAAACGATGAACCCGCCGTGAAGAACGTCAAGAAGAGCAAGGGCGGATAAATCATAAATTTCTGTGAGATAATCGCCGCACCACTTTCGCCAGGTTCTGCAATCAATCCCGCGATTCGCGGAGCCGGGCCAACCGTAACGGCGACATTGCAAGGCGCACTCCGACCTTTGCATCACTGCCCGCGATTCATCTCACTCGCAGCCACCTTTGCACCCTCGAGGAGCTTGCGCCAGTCGTCGCCCGTCGTTTCCCATCCGCTGCTGAAGCGCAGGGCTCGGCCTGCGTAGGTGGGGGCGATGCCCATTGCCGTGAGCACGTGGGATGGCTTCTCCTTGCCGCTCGCGCAAGCCGAGCCGGTGGAGACTGCAAACCCGAGACGATCCATCACCACCACCCAGCGGCGGCGGCAATCGGGTGTCTCGGGCATGAGCACAGAAACAGTATTCCAAAGGCGCTGTGCCCCACTGCCTAGAATGCGCGCGTCCGGCAATGCGGCGAGCAGGTCGCGCTCGAACGTGTCGCGCATGGGAAGGAACGTGGAAGCGGCGTCCGTGGCATCCGTTTCCCGCGCGGTCAGCACAGCGAGCATGGCGAGTACACTGGCGACGTTTTCGGTGCCGGCGCGGCGTCCATTCTCCTGTGGCCCTCCGCGCACGAGTGGCTTGAAATGCACCGGGCATTTCAAAAAACCGACAACCACCGGGCCTCCAAATTTATGCGCACAGCCGCTCACGAAATCGCACTCGCCGAGGCCCCGAGAGGGCAGCTTTCCAACCCATTGCGCCGCATCGCAAAAAAAGGGAACACCCGATTCGCGGCACAGCGCGAGCGCCTCGCGCCATGGCTGGAGCACGCCGGTTTCATTATTGGCAGCCATGAGGCAGACGACCTCCGGCTTTGAAGTGGCGATTTTGCTACGCAAGTCGTCGAGGTCGGCGACACCTTGGGAATCGACCCGAACTTCCCGCTCACGGTTTCTCGCGGACTCACGCACGCAAGGATGCTCGATGCCGGAAATAAGCGCGTTGTCCATACTGGCCAGCACGGTATTGGCAGACTCGGTGGCGCCGCTCGTGAACACGATTTGCTCCGCATCACAGCCGAGCATTTGCGCGAGTTGGGCGCGTGCGTCATCCAGTGCCTTTTCCGCGCGCTGCCCAAGACGGTGGGGCGATGAGGGGTTGGCGGGAAATCGATCCACGGCATCCAGCCACGCTTGCCGCGCGATGGGCGAGAGGGGGTGGGTGGCATTGTGGTCGAAGTAAAGCACAGGCGATGGGATTGCTGTATGCGGAGCGGCGTGCGGCGTCCAGTCGAGTCACGCAGGATACAGGATGCTCCCCGCCACGAAGCGTTGAGTCACGGAGTGGTTCGGAGTTGAATCGTGCGTGCGGATTCGTGAAAACGACAGTCCCGTGGCCACATCCTTCTACAAACGCAGCACTTTCGTAACGCATTTGCCGACGGAATGCGTGTACAGCCCGTCCCATTTCTGGGTGGCTCGCATTGGCGATGGAAAGTGCCGCGTCGGCTTTACGAAATTTGCCACGCGGATGCTTGGGGAGATTGTGGAGGTGCGATTTGAAAAGACGGCCGGTGCCGCTGTGGCAAGCGGTGAGATCGTTGGGAGCATCGAAGGATTCAAGGCGATCAGCGATCTATATAGCTGCGTGGAGGGAACCTTTTCCGCCGCCAATCCCGTGCTGGCCTCGCAGGTGGAGCTTGTTGGGGAGCAGCCTTACGGTGACGGGTGGCTTTACGAGGTTGACGGTGAGCCGGATTCCCGTTGCATGCCGTTTGACGCATATAAATCGCTTCTCGATACCACGATCGATCGTATCCTTGAGAAGCAATCCGCCGAAGAAGCTCCATGACCCCGACCTCGCCTACGAACAATCCCTCCGCCAAATCGCGCTACATCATGCTGGGTGGATTCCTCGGCGCGGGAAAAACCACAGCAGTCGCCGCGCTGGCAAAGCATCTCGACGCAAAGGGGCTGCGCGTGGGCCTCATCACCAATGATCAGGGGAGCGAACTGGTGGACACCGCGATGCTGCGTTCGCACGGCTACCAGACGGAGGAAATCACCGGCGGCTGCTTCTGCTGCCGCTTCAACACCCTCACGGACGCCGCGCGCAAGCTCACCGAGCAATCCCGGCCCGACGTCTTCATCGCCGAGCCAGTGGGGAGTTGCACGGACCTGGTAGCCACGGTGACGTATCCCCTGCGGCGGATCTATGGGGACTCCTTTACCATCGCGCCGCTCAGCGTGCTGGTGGATCCGGTGCGAGCCGAGCGCCTTTTCGGGCTCGCCGAGGGCGGGCGCTTTTCCAGCAAGGTCACCTATATTTATCGCAAGCAACTGGAGGAGGCGGACATTCTCGTGATAACCAAGTGCGAGCTGCTCGATGCGGAACGCCTGGAGCGCCTGCAAGCGGCGTTGCGGCGGGAGTATCCCGGGAAAGAGGTGATTGCCGTGAGCGCCCTCACCAGTGCGGGGCTCGCGCAGTGGTTTGAAAAACTCGAAACCGGCGAGCAGGGGCCGCACACCACCATGGAGGTGGACTACGAGGTGTATGCCGAGGGCGAGGCATTGCTCGGCTGGCTGAACGCGACTTTTCAAATCGACGGTGCGCAGCCATTCGATACCGAGCCGCTGCTCAAGGCATTTGC
>JAYUWZ010000190.1:0-1974 GCA_043753265.1 Verrucomicrobiaceae bacterium | reverse complement strand
CGATTCTCCTTCCCGCTACTTTGCGCCCCAACCGCCGCCGAGGGCCTTGATGAGTTGCACCGTAATTGCAAGGCGTTCGCCGACGAGGGCGGCGGTGGTGAGTTGGGCGGAGAGTTCCCCGCGCTCGGCGTCGATGACTTCGAGGTAGGTGCTGGTGCCGGCCTTGTAGCGGTCGCGGGCGATTTTTGCGCCGCGAGTCGTGGCCGTTTCCGCGCGGGTTTGCGCGTCGTTGCGGGTGACGAGTGCGCGGAGAGCACCAAGGGCGGTCTCCACGTCGGCGGTCGCGGTGAGCACGGTCTGCTGGTAACGTGCGGTGGCCTCCTTTTGCACGGCCTGGGCGGCCTTGAGATTGGCACGCAGGCGACCACCTTCAAAAATCGGCATGCTGACGGTGGGGCCGAAGGACCATGTGCGGCTCTCGTCCTCGAAAAGCTCGTTGCGGTCACCGGTGAGCAGACCGACCTGGCCGGTGAGGCGGACTGTGGGCAAGAACTCCGACCGCGCCACGCCAATGCGCGAAGTGGCCGCGGCAAGCTGATGCTCCGCCGCTGCAACGTCGGGCCTGCGTGAGACGAGTTGCGCGGGAATGCCCACGGGGATAGCAGGAATCTTTGCGGAGCCTGTCCAAGCCAGATTGCCGCCTACCCGGAATGTGCTCGGGTCTTTGCCGAGCAACACTGCGAGGCCGTTTTCCAGCGCGGGACGGCGTTGGGCAAGTGTGGCGAGGTCCACCTCCGCAGTGGCAAGCTCAGCCTCGGCTCGTGAAAGATCGAAATCCGTTCCGATACCCGCGTCCAGGCGCTGTTTTGCAAGGCCGAGCGCTTCTTTGCGCAGGCCGATGGTATCGTTCAAGATGTTGCGTTGCGTCTCCAGTGTGCGCAGTGAAAACCAGATCGTCGCGACTTCGGCCCGCAGCGTGAGCACGAGGGTGTCGTGCGTGGCGAGCGCGGCATGGGTGTCGAAATTGGCGGCCTGCACGCTCTTGCGAATGCGCCCCCACACGTCGAGTTCGTAACCGAAATCCACGGGCAGTGTGGTCGTGCTGATCGTGGAACTCGGAAGCGGCCCGGGAAAACCGGCGACGCGTTGCGTGGCGGAATTGCGGGCGCGGATGTTCGAGAAGTTGACGCGGATGGTCGGGAAGAATTCCGAGCGGGCAATGCCGGTCGCGGCGCGCGCCTGCTCGACCCTGGCGAGAGCGGCCTCGGCGTCGAGGTTCGCGGTTTCCACCTGGGCGATCATTTCGTTCAGACGCGCATCGCCAAAGATGCTCCACCAGCTCTCGCGCTCCGGCAGACGCGGAGAGGCTGTACGTGCGCCCTTGTATTTATCGGCGGGTTCGATCCTCAACGCGGGAGTGCGCTTGGATTTCGGCGCGGGCGCAGGGGCCGGGCCTGCATGGAGCGTGGTCGCGAGAAGTGCGGTGAACAGAATGCTGCGATTCAACATATCAAAAGTGGGACGAATGTTTTGGGCCCGGATTAAACGTGAGCGGTTTCCGGGTGTTGCGGGAGCGGCGGCACTGGAGGAGGAGTGGCCGCGTTTTCCTTCGCGCGGCGCTTCTTGCGGCTGAGGACATAGAAGAACACCGGCGTGAAGAACAGTCCGAAGACCGTTACGCCAATCATTCCCGCAAACACGGTGACACCCATGGCCTGGCGCATTTCCGCGCCAGCCCCGGTGCTCGCCACGAGCGGATACACCCCCGCGATGAAGGCGATACTGGTCATCAAAATCGGGCGCAGACGCAGGCGGCAGGCCTCCAATGCGGCTTCAGCGGCATCGAGTCCCTCGTGCATTTTCTCACGTGCAAACTCCACGATGAGGATGGCGTTTTTACACGCGAGGCCAACGAGCACGATCAGACCGATCTGGGTGAAGATGTTGTTATCACCACCGTCCAGCATGACACCCAGCATGGCGCTGAGCAGGCAGGTGGGCACGATCAGAATAATCACCGCCGGCAGGCGCAGG
>JAYUWZ010000189.1:0-4438 GCA_043753265.1 Verrucomicrobiaceae bacterium | reverse complement strand
CTTTAGAACTCGGGCACTACGTGTGGGCTCAGCGTCATGACCACCTGTCCGTCAACATCCTGTTGGTCCCATGTCGGCATATACCGCAGCTCATCCCCCACCAACGTGACTCGTCCGGTTTGCCCAGCCACGCTTCCCGCGAGTTGAATGATAGCGCTCATCTGGAGATTCGCGCCGTTCCAATCCAAGTGAATATAGAAGAGGAAAAACATCCCATAGGCCCCGCCGCTGTAAACGTGAGTCTCTTGAACTTGGAGAAATCCTGATACCGTTCCCGAACCCCAGCGGTTGACCGCCAGTGCAGCATACTCCGGGCTCTGGTTATACCAGGCGCCAGCGGTGATCGGGTAGCCATACATCTCCGGTTTGCTGCGGACGATGTAGTAGATGTCGCTTTGTGCGGTCTGTGGGTGATCGTAGTAGGAGATCGCGAGCGAGGCGTAATTGGCTCCCGGCTCCCCGGAGTTCTGAGCCCAAATAAGGTCACCAGCGCGAACGTCCGCGTTCGCCAGTTCCGCTGTCAGATCCCCGAGGCCTTTGAGTGGACGCTGCCTTCCGAGAATAGCCCACGTCGCCGCGCCAGACTTTACGACCGTCACTGATTCGCGCAGGGGAGCATCGAGCAGTAGATCCTGCGCGCCATCAATGGTCTCCCCGCTGGCCGCACGGATCGTCCATGTCGTTCCGCCCGCGCGAACGAAAGTTTTGGTGAAGCCATTCGGCATCCCGCTGCCCGCCAACGCTGGCATCCATACGAACGGCTGACCGCTTGGAGCGTTGAGCAAGTCCACCGTCCCATGCAGGGAACTCGCCGTGAAGGATGCCGTTCGCAGGGTCGTCAGGGGAACCTCGGTATTGTCCACCTTGCTCCAACTCGCTCCGTTGCTAATCAGCCAGTCGCCTACCTGCCAGTCGAGAATCCCGCCCCGGTTCGTGATTCCGGCCACTGAAACGACGTAGTAGTGTCCCTTCGTCATCGGCCCGGGTGAACCCGGCAAATTCGGCGTATTGCTGGAGGCATTCCACGTACCCTGATATTGCAC
The DNA here is from genome assembly GCA_043753265.1 of Verrucomicrobiaceae bacterium. Classification (GTDB taxonomy): domain Bacteria; phylum Verrucomicrobiota; class Verrucomicrobiia; order Chthoniobacterales; family Chthoniobacteraceae; genus SXWH01. The sequence continues at coordinate 3,395 of JAYUWZ010000189.1, read as the reverse complement.
GCCGCCGAGCAAACCGGCGATGGCCGAAGTCACGTAGGCCTCGTTGGCGAGCTTTCCCGAGGTGGGAAGGGTCACATTCGTTTCCGCGGTGACGGCCAATGTAATCGCGTAAGCGCCGCTGGTTTCGAAACTACCCGCCAGCACGACGTTCTTTCCTCCGACGCTCAAGGATTGAGCGTGAACTTCGCCTTCCGCCATTTCCTCCAGGGTCGGCGCCAGCGCGAGCGTGTTTGTCTCCTCGTCCATCGCAAAGGCCCCGCTGAGGAGAATCAGTCCCGTTCGTCCGCCAATAGCCCCGACGCCCGCCAGCCCTCCGCTGATCGCCAATTCCGCCGCGAAAGCAGCTCGATCCAGCGCCGAAACGAACGTCAATCCACCCTGCACCTCAATCGGCTCATCCGCCTGGGTGGGAACGAGTGCGCTGATCGTAAAGTAGTGCCGCGCATTTTTGGAGCTGAAGGCCATGCTTCCGCATCTGTTTGTCAACGCACTGGTGATTCGCAGAAGGTTGCGCCACACCTTCAACGGAGTAGCATTGCGCTCATCCCGCATCCATGAACAGGCCCACCCGAGAATCAATATTCCGCGACGCTGCCAAAACAATGCGCGCCGCATTTGAAGATGCCCGCAACAATGTTCCCCACCGGGGAGAGGCTGGAGGAGAGGGCGAGCAAATCGTACAGCGCTTCCTCTCGCAGCATCTCCCGAAGCGCTACTCAGTTGGAAACGGGTTTGTAATTGATCGTGAAGACACGATTAGCAGCCACACCGATGTGATTGTTTACGATGCTTACAACTGCCCGGTGTATCGAACGAGCGATCGCGGCTTGATCTTGCCAAACGACAATGTGGCCTGCGTCGTCGAGGTGAAATTCCAACTCACGACCACGACGCTGGATTCTGCCATCGAGAAGATTCACGAACTCCGCAATCTGGCCAAAACCCCTTTTCCTCCGTCTCCGAACGACGAACTCCAGGGTTTGAAGGAAACTTACGGAGTGATTTTTGCATTCGAGTCAGACCTGAAGCCAGAAACCATCATGAACCGATGGAAGGCACAGTTGAACGACCGCAATCCGCTGCATCGTTCGCTCAGCACTATCGTGATTCTCGACAAAGGAGTTTTCACTACTTTTATCCGATTGCCCGGCCTCGGGCCAGCCCCAGCAATTATTCACGGACCCTCGCAACATACCCCCGGCACGAGGCTCGGGGTCATGTATTTCGATTCTGGCGAAATGGCGCTGGACGTCTTTACGCGCCTCTTGCTGAGCCATCTGACGTTCTTTCGTCATCGCATCGACCATCCAGGATTCGCGTTTGCCGGATCGGACCGCGTTATGGGAATGGATTTTGGCGAGTACGTTGGTCCTAGCGAGATCAAGTATGCGTGAATGGCCGCAACAGGCTCATTCTTGGCTTGGATCGAACGGCTCCACTGACACAATAAACCCCGCCTCTGCCTTCTCCCAATCCGCTTGTCCTTGCCGCAAATTCTTCGTCCAGCGTCGTTGCCCCTTGCGCCAGTGATACCCACGCTTTCTCGGCTCCTCTGCAAACTCGTCTACGTTCTGTGCGACGCACGTAATGATCGGCTGCCGCGCACTGTCCACCATTGGTCCCATCGGGTAGGCCGCCAGGATCTTGAACATCGTCAGCACGTCGAACACGGCGCGGTGGCTGAACGGATTTAAGAACCCGTGCTCCGCACCGAGATAGGCCAGCTTTCGGGTCGCGATATGACGCGGAAACGGCACGTCGAGCATGGTGTCGATCCAGGGCAGCGGGAGCATTCGCATGTCCAGGCGCGCTAACTCTGCCTCAAACATCGGCTGATCCAGCCGGCTGCCGTTGTGAGCCGCCAACGCCGTGGCGGAATCGGCCATCGAGATGAGGTCGGCAATCGCTTTGCGCGGAAGCACGCCGTGTTGGTCCAGCATCGCCTGATGGATGCCGGTCAGCCTGGTGATCTCCGGGGAAAGGAAGGGGAGGTCCGCATGCTTCACTAACGTGCTCAACATCCGAACCGGCGTGCTCGTCTCGGTCTCCCACAAGACAGCGCCGATTTCGATAATCCGGTCCTTGGCAAAGTCAAAGCCCGTGGTTTCAAAATCGAGTCCGAGTATCAGCATGAAAGTAGTAACGCGGATCGGCGATCCGCAGGAGCCTACTTAAACCACTCGCATCCGCCCGCGCAACTTCTCCCGAGCAAGGTCGCCACCGTGAGAACTCCCGCCCCGCCCACGACGGCGGCCGCCGCCGGCCCGGTCAAACGCGCTTCTGGCGCGCCATACACCCGCGCCATGGCATTCGGGTCCGGTCCGCCCTCCGTTTGCGGCGCGAATTCTCCATCAGAATTGCGGGTGCGGTCGAAGGCCAGAACGTCATCCAGTCTCGCATTCAGCCTGAGTAGCAGGTGCTTCATTGCCTGCTTAAATCTTACCTCCAAACTTTCCCGCTAGACCGCGCAGGCGGGCGAGGAGGGGTGAGGTCATGCGAGCGACATCCCGGCCCATCATGCCGAGCGCGCCTGGAACAGCGCGCGCGGTTTTCACCGCTTCGCTCGCGACAGTCTTCCCCACGCCTGCCACCATCCGCCCGGTGGCGGCGAACGGTCGGCCCACCGTCCGCCCGACCGCTGCCGCGTCTCCCGCCACGGTGCGCCCGACCGAGCGTAGCGCCGCCAGCGGTTTGTCCCGGAGCACCGTGCCTGTCGCCGCTACGGTTTGACCAAGACCGCTCTTTTGCGTGAAGCCTGGAATCATGGCGCGCATCCCCGACCGCCGATCCGCGATCATCGGGCTAAGCGCCCGCTTCAAAACCGATCCTCCGTACGCCGCGCCGCCGACCGTGAGCACGCCTTTGCGGATCGCGCTGCCGGTGCCCGCGTCTTCTTCTTCCTCCGGATTACGGAACAAATGCGCGTCGAGCTTCTCTTCGAGTTGGGAGCAAAAAGCGATGATGTGAGTGTGTTTGGGATGCATGGTTGGAATTGAATTAGCGTGACGCTTGGCTTTCGTTTTTCCGCCCGAGTCTCGGCGCCAGCAAACGCGCGAGAATTGCCCCGCCGGCCAAGCCTTTCAGCGTTGGCCCGCCACCCCACGCCCGCTTCAGAGCCCGTCCGGCGCCCCGTGCGTCGTTAGCGATGACTGCCCCCGCGGATTTCACCACCTTCAAGGGACTGCTTCGCAAAACACTTCCCACGGCTGAGGCCGTTTGACCCAGGCCGCTCTTTTGCGTGAATCCCGGGATACTGGCGCGCATCCCCGCTCGACGATCGGCTACCAGCGGTTCGATCCCGCGTTTGAGGATGCTCCCTCCGTAGAGTGCGCCCCCCGCAGTTGCCACTCCTTTCAGAACGGGATGCATCTTGGTTTCCTCGTCTTCCACGGTCT
>JAYUWZ010000188.1:0-9352 GCA_043753265.1 Verrucomicrobiaceae bacterium | reverse complement strand
CTCTCCGCCGCCAGCAATGCGGTGGTCATTGGCTTCAATACGAAGACCGAGAACAACGCCGCCAACGCCGCCAAGCGCGAGGGCGTGCAGATCAAGCTGTTCTCCATCATTTACGAATTGCTCGACCAGGTGAAGGAATCCATGGCAGGCCTGCTTGCCCCGGAAAACCGCGAAAAAGTCGTCGGCCACGCCACCGTCAAGAAAGTGTTCGATCTCACCAAGGGCGTCGTCGCAGGTTGCGCCGTCACCGATGGCCGCCTCATCCGCAATGCCCGCGCCCGCGTTCTCCGTGGCCGCCAGCCCATCTACGATGGCGGCTTTGCGACGCTCCGCCACTTCCAGGAGGACGTGAAGGAAATCCGCAGCGGCCAGGAGTGCGGTGCGAAACTCGGCGACTTCGACGAATACGAAATCGGCGACATTATCGAGTGCTACACACTGGAAAAAGTGGCGCAGACGCTCTGACCAAAACGGGTACAGGAAAGCAGTCCCGGATTTGAGGAGCGGCCCCCGCCGCCCCTCTCCCGGTCGCTTCTTCTGGTAACCCAAGCCTACATACAGCCGTGATAAATCGCCTCGCAAGGGTCAACGAACTTCTCAAACGCGAATTGAGCGAACTCGTTCGCCGGGAAATTACGTTTACCGCAAAACTCGTCACCATCCAGGAAGTGGATGTGACTGCCGACCTCAAACACGCCCACATCTTTGTGAGCGTCATAGGCACCGTTGAGGAGCAAAAACAGGCCCTCGCCGCGTTGCACGACCACCGCCAGCGTTTCCAGCACGAATTGAGCAGGCGCGTGGTGATCAAGTTCACGCCGCAGCTTCATTTCCGCCTCGATATCGCCAGCGAGCGCGGCGACCGCGTGCTCCAGCTCATGGATCAACTCGGCCTGCCCCCCGAGCCCGAGCCCAATCCCGAGGACGAAAAAAATGTCTGAGAATCATTCACTGACCCAAATCGCCGACATCATCCGCGCCAACCAGCGCTTCGTGGTCATGTCGCACATCCGCCCGGATGGCGACGCCCTCGGCTGCACCCTCGCCATGGGCCTGTGCCTGCGCCAGCTCGGCAAGGATGTAACGATGTGGAACGAGGAAGGCTGCATTGAGAAATTCTCCTACCTCCCCGGCTCCGAGCTCGTGCAAAAGCCGGCTGCCGAGCCGCAGGATTTCGACGTGGCCATCTTTCTCGATACCGCAGTGAAGGATCGCGTGGGCAAGTGCCTCCCTGCCATCGGCAAGGCGGACATCACGATCAACATCGATCACCACATCTCGAACCCCCGCTACGGCGACATCAATCACATCGACGCCACGTCGCCCGCGACCGGCCAGATTCTGTTTGAGCTCTTTCGCCAGGGCGATCTCCCTTTCACCTATCCCATGGCCGACAACCTGTATGTCGCCATCAGCACGGATACCGGCAGTTTTCAGTACCCCTCCACCACCGCCCGCACCTACGAGATTGGAGCGGAACTCATCAAGATGGGTGTGAACGTGGGTGAGCTTTCGCAGCGGATGTATGAAAGCTATCCGCGCCGCCGCCTGGAGTTGCTCAAGAGCCTTCTCAATGCGCTGACTTTCAGCAGCAATGACCGGGTCGCGAGCTTCGCGCTCACCCAGGAAGTGAGCCGCTCGCTCGGCGTGAAGCCCGAGGACAACGAAGGCCTTATCGATACCATCCGCGCAGTGCAGGGGGTAGTAGTGGCGGCATTTTTTGAAGAACTCGAAGACGGCCGCGTCCGGGGCTCCTTGCGCAGCAAGGACCCGCGCGCCGATGTGTGCAAGATTGCCGCCCAGTTTGGCGGCGGCGGCCACACCCTCGCAGCCGGTCTCCGCACAAGCGGCCCGCTCGCGGAGGCACAGGAAAAAGTACTTAAAGCGATTGATGAATCACTCTCGACATATTGACGGCGTCCTACTGGTGGACAAGGCACCAGACATGACTTCCCACGACGTGGTGGCGATTGCCCGCCGCGCGCTGAGGAGCGCTGGCGTGGAAAAGGTCGGCCACTGCGGCACGCTCGATCCGCTGGCCACCGGCCTGCTCATTCTCACCATCGGCAGGGGCACGAAGATCCAGGACCTCATCATGGCTGAGGACAAGGAATACGTGGGCACCATGCGCCTCGGCGAAGTGACCGATAGCCAGGATGCCGACGGCCAGGTGACCGAAAGCAAGCCCGTGCCCGAGCTGGCGAAGGAGCAAATCGACGCGGCCTTTGCCAAGTATCACGGCGACTTTTACCAGACGCCACCCATGGTCAGCGCCATCAAGATCGGCGGCGTGCCCCTCTACAAGCTCGCCCGCAAGGGCCAGGTGGTGGAGCGCGAGCCCCGCTTCGTCCATGTTTACGCGCATGAGATTCAGGCGCTGCGCCTCCCCGAGATTGATTTCCGCGTGGTGTGCAGCAAAGGCTTCTACGTCCGCACCTACGCCCACGACATCGGCCAGGAGCTCGGCTGCGGCGCGCATCTCCGCGCCCTCCGCCGGACCAAGAGCGGCAAGTTCACCCTCGAACACGCGGTCAGCACGGAAACTTTGAAAAACGGCGACGTCCCAACGATCCTGAAAAGCATCCTCACGCTGCCGCAAGTGTCCATCCTCCGTGGCGCGTAGGCGGTGAACGTGCTCCGCTCCATCTCCGAACTTTCGCGACTGGCGGGCCCGGTCCACCTCGCGATTGGCGTGTTCGATGGAGTCCACCTCGGCCACCGTGCCGTCATCGAGCAGGCCATAGCCTCTGCCCAGGCCAGCGGCGGCACTGCGGCGGTCATCACCTTCGACCCACACCCTGCCCAGGTGCTGCGCCCGGAGAAGGCCCCTGCCCTGCTCACCTCCACCCGGCACAAGCTGCGCCTGCTCGCCCAGCTCGGCGTGCAGCACACACTGGTCATCCCTTTCGACCTGGCATTCGCGGCCACCCCGCCCGCCGAGTTCATCCACCAGCTCGCCAGCGCCTGCCAGCCCCTGCGGCAAATCTGCGTGGGCGAGGATTGGTCCTTCGGCAAAGGCCGTGCCGGCAACGTCAGCGTGCTCTCCGAACTCGGCGCAAAGTTCGGCTTTGAGCCCATCGGCATCAACAGCGTCACCCTCGGCACGGAGCCCGTCAGCAGCACCGCCATCCGAGGCGCGCTCCAGTCCGGCGACCTGCCTACCGCCACCCGCCTGCTCGGCCGGCCCTTCAGTATCTTCAGCACCATCATCGAGGGCAACAAACTCGGCCGCACCATCGGCTTCCCCACTGCCAATCTCCGCCCCGAGTGCGAGCAACTCCCCCCCAACGGCGTCTACGCCGTCCGAGTCACCATCGGCGACCGCGAGTACCCAGCAGTCGCCAACATCGGCCTCCGCCCCACCATCGCCGACGGCGAGAAAACACCTCTCCTCGAAGCCCATCTCTTCGACTTCACCGGCGACCTCTACGGTCGCGATGCCGAAGTCCATTTCCTGCACTTCCTGCGCCCCGAGCAAAAATTCCCGTCCCTCGAATCCCTCAAAGCCCAGATCGCCAGCGACGCAACCCAAGCCCGCACCTTGCTCGCCGGGTCACCGCTTCCGCTCAGCCCTTAGGAGCACCGCAGGCTTTTCGCCCTCCTTGCCCTCCATCTGCGTCACAGGTTCCCCGATGACCCGGAACTTCTTTTCGAACTTATCCCTCTGTTTGCCCCGCAGCAGGTAGTAGCGCTGGCCGTCCGGCGCGGCTTTATCATTCGAGACATAGTCCGCCCCGGTTTCCATGTAGAAGAGAGTCGCAAGCAACGGCGCGAAATCGCCCACGCTGTAGGCGACGACCTTCTCCCCGGCCGGGACGGCATCGTCGATGCGCTGCGCGAAAGGCCGCAGCTCATCATGCAGCCGCATCCAGGGCACCGCGCAGATCGCAAAGAGGCACATGGCCATCACCACCACCAGGCCAGTCCAAAGCGTGAGGTGCAGGGTTTCATGAAGCCTGCGCCGCAGCGCCATGAGCAGCAGCGCGCCCGAGAAGACCGGCAGAATCAAGGCCACCGCCACCCCGGGCTCAATGCCGCTCGCACCATGCGTCAGCGCATTTGCCAGCAGGAACGGCGAGACCACCGCGACTAGAAACACCACGAACGTGAGCCCAAATGCCGTGTAGCGCCACCAGTGGCGGATGCGCCGCGGGCACTCCCACAGCACCTGCGCGAGCAGGATACTGAATGGCGCGGTGAGCGGCAGCACGTAGCGCGGCAGCACACCAGGAATCAAGAGCAGCACCACAAAGGACCCAGCCACCGCCCAGCGCCCGCCACGCAGGATGGCAGCGCTGCGGTCGTGCAGGCCATCCGTGGCGGTGCGAAACCACAGCAGTGGCACAAAGAGCACCCACGGCAGATGATCCCCTAGGCCTGAGGGGATATTCATAAGCCAGCGCCCAACGTCCACCTCGGCACCAGTGAAGCGCTGCACCGCCTGGTTATTGAGCGTCTCCGCGAGCTGGGCGTGGTCCACCCGCGCGTAGTAAGGCATGGCCCAGGCAGCAAAGATCCCCAGCATCACCGCGATGCCCGCCAGATGCGCCAGCGACCACAAGCGGCGCAGTTCCTTGGCCTGCCAGAGCGATGCCACGACCACCGCATAGAAAAACAGCAAGTGCAGCGGTGCCTTTGCGAGCAGGGCAAGGCCGTTGAAGATAAAAGGCACCATCCACAGCATCCACTGAGAGCGCCCCCTAGCCCACCAACTCATCCACAGTACCACGGCGATGCCACTCAGAGCAATGTAGATGGCCTCCAGCTCCGCGAGCCTGCATTTGTCGATCATGGCCACCTGGGTCATCATCACCACTGCGGCCAGCAGCGATTGCTCGGCGATGAGCCAGCCTTTCGTCGCAAGGATGATGACCGCCGCAAGCGCCAGCACACTGAGCGCACTCGGCAGCCGCGCAGCCCATGGATTGGTGCCAAACGCCTTGAAAGACCACGCCATGCACCACTGCACGAGCGGAGGCTTGCGCAGGAAGGGCTCTCCTCCCACGTGCGGCACTACCCAATCGCCCCCCTGCACCATGTCCACCGCAGGCATGATGCGCCGCCCTTCCTCCCCCTTGAGCTCCGGCGAGCCGAGGCCCGGCAGATAAATGCCGGCCCACAGCGCAACGGCGATCAGTAATGCGGTCAGGCGATTCACGCCGCGCTTGTGCAAGGTTCCCGCCCGCACGAAAAGCATTTCCTGCATCCGCGCTGTCCGGATATTCCACTCGCCACTGACAACAAGCATGACCATCCGCCCCGCGACCATTGATGACATCCTCCTGCTCCGCTCCCTCGCGGAGCGGATCTGGCGGGCGTGCTACCCGGGAATCATCACTGTGGAACAGATCGAATTCATGCTTGGGTGGATGTATTCGGAGGAGCAGATTCGGAAGGAGATTCTCGAGGGAGTTTCTTGGGAGCTGGCCCAAGAGGACGCAACTGCCATTGGATTTCTATCCTACCAATTGGAGTCTGATGGCCGAGTGAAGCTGAACAAGATCTACCTTCTACCGGAGCACCAGGGCCGAGGGCATTCACGTGTGCTGCTCGAACACATCATGCACCGAGCTGGCGAACTCGGGGGGCGCGATGTGTGGATGCAGGTAAACAAGGGCAACACCCGGGCCATCGCCGCCTACCAGAAGGCGGGCTTTCACATCGAGAGCGAAGCCGTCTTTGACATCGGCAACGGCTTTGTGATGGACGACTACCTCATGGCAAAAACGGTTCCTACGACCCGAAACTAAGGTTCCTGCGCGTTGGATGTTGAATGTTCCCGCAGCGCCGCTAAGCACACACCACTTTTCCACCTGAATGAGCAAAGAAACCGAAACCCACCTCGTCGAAAAACGCACCTTTAAACCCTCCCGTGATTTCTCCAAGAAGGCACGCATCCAGACCATGGAGCAGTACCGGAAGATGTGGAAGGAGAGCGTGGAGAAGCCCGAAAAATTCTTCGCCCGCGAGGCGTCGGAGCTTCTGTGGCAGAAAAAATGGACGCAGGTGCTCCAGTGGAAATGCCCCGATGCAAAGTGGTTCATTGGCGGCAAGCTGAACGTTTCCGAAAACTGCCTGGATCGCCACATCAATGGCCCCCGCAAGACGAAAGCGGCGATCATCTGGGAAGGCGAACCGGGCGAGAAACGCGTGCTGACCTACCAGCAACTCCACCGCGAGGTGTGCCGCTTTGCCAATGTGCTCAAGCGCAACGGCACCAAGAAGGGCGATCGCGTGCTGATTTACATGCCCATGGTGCCCGAGGCAGCGATCGCCATGCTGGCCTGCGCCCGCATCGGTGCGATGCACACGGTGGTCTTCGGCGGCTTTTCCGCGGAGAGCATCAAGGATCGCGTGATGGATAGCGGAGCGAGCCTCATCCTCACTGCCGATGGTGGCTATCGCCGAGGCGCGGTGGTGCCTCTCAAGAAAAACGTCGACGACGCCATGAAACTCCTCGCCGCCGCCGATGGCGCGGACGCCGCAGTAAAGCGTGTCATCGTCTTCAGGCGCACCGGGCAGGACATCCACATCGAGGAAGGTCGCGATGTGTGGTGGCACCGGGAACTGGAATACGTGGATGCCCACTGCCCCGCTGTGGCCCTCGACGCCGAGGCTCCGCTTTTCATCCTCTACACCAGCGGCTCCACGGGAAAGCCCAAGGGCATCCTGCACACGACGGGCGGCTACCTGCTGCACGCCTACATGACGTGCAAGTACGTCTTCGACCTCCGCGACGACGACGTGTATTGGTGCACGGCGGACGTGGGCTGGGTCACCGGGCACAGCTACATGGTGTATGGCCCGCTCGCAATGGGTGCCACGTCACTCATGTACGAGGGTGCGCCGAACTGGCCGGAGAATGACCGCTTTTGGAAGATCATCGAGGAATACGCGGTGACCGTTTTCTACACCGCGCCGACCGCCATTCGCGCTTTCATGAAATGGGGCGACTCGTGGATTACCAAGCACGACCTTTCCTCGCTGCGCCTGCTCGGCACGGTGGGCGAGCCCATCAATCCCGAGGCATGGATGTGGTATCACCGCACCATCGGCGGCGAGCGCTGCCCCATCGTGGACACTTGGTGGCAGACGGAGACGGGCGGTCACATGATTACACCGATCCCCGGCGCAACGCCGACTAAGCCCGGTACTGCGACCTTACCGTTCTTCGGCGTGGACGCCGCAGTGGTGGACGACGATGGGAAGGAACTCGGGCCGAACCAGAGCGGCAAGCTTGTCATCCGCAAGCCCTGGCCGTCCATGCTGCGCGGCATCTGGGGCGACAAGGCACGCTACAAGGCCACCTACTGGAGTGAGTATAAGGGCATGTACTTTGCCGGGGATGGCGCGCGCCGCGACAAGGAGGGCAACTTCTGGATCGTGGGCCGCATCGACGACGTGCTCAATGTTGCCGGCCACCGACTCGGAACCGCAGAGGTCGAGGGTGCGCTCGTGTCTCATCCCTCAGTCGCCGAGGCTGCCGTGGTGGGACGTCCCGACGAACTGAAAGGCCAGGCCGTGGTGTGCTTTGTCACCGTGAAGGAAGGTATCCACGCAAGCCCCGATCTCGCCAACGACCTGAAAAGCCATGTGCGCAAAGTCATCGGCCCTGTCGCCACGCCGGACGAAATTCGTTTCGCTGGTTCGCTGCCCAAGACGCGCAGCGGAAAAATCATGCGCCGCCTGCTCAAGCAAATTGCCTCCGGCGAAGTGATCAAGGGCGACACCACAACTCTCGAGGACTTCAGCGTGCTGGCCAAACTGGCGGCACCGGAGGACTGACGGGCATATCCCCTTTCATTTTAGGAACGCATGTTCCCAGTCGCGGCGCTCCCACTTAATCTGCTCCTGCGCTGTACTACGGATTCGCCCGATACGCCTGCACGTACCCGCCGCCATTGCTGAGGTAGATTTGCTCCAGATCGCTCAGGTGCGAGAGTATCCATGGATTCGCCGCGTTGTCGCCATTTTTGGTAAACACGATATCCCCACCGATATAGACGCAACTGTGGAAGCAGTGCTGCGCCGCGGTGAGGAAAAGCAGCTTGTCGCCGTAGCGGTAAGGCGCGGGGACCTGCGTGTAGTTTTCGACCACGTGGCTGGCCGCTAGCCGGGTGTCTAGGTAGTAGTCGCGGGGCTCGTAATTGAAAAAATTCAGGGAACTCCAGTGGCAGTCCGGCATGCGTCCCTTGATCGCGAGCTCAAACGGCGGGTAGCCATTGAGAAGCTTCCGCGCCAGGGGCGGCAGGAGGTGAATGACGTCGATGGAATGCCTCAACTCGGCCAGGCTCAGCAGAAGCGGCAGCACGTCCTTCCGCCGTTCTTCATCGCTCCAGTAGCCCGTCACCGCGTTGAAGTCCGTCTGGTCGGTCACCCGTAGCCGGGCGACGATGGCCCGTGTGCGCGTGCAGAGCTTCATGAAGCGCATCGCCTCCGAGGAGTTGCGGGCGCGGGCGAGCAATGCCGGCAGGTCCGAAAAACAAAGCACCCGGCCCCTCCGGTAACACATGCGCGCAAACCACCGGGCGTGATCCTGTGCAATGCCCGTATTACGGAGGAACTCATCCACACTTCCGCTCGTAATGAAAACCGGGTCGCGGTGGAATTCGTTCTCTGGGTATTTTGCCAGTTCCGTAAAAATCAGCGCGCGCTGCTCGGGCATCAGCGCCTCCAAGTGCTCCAGCGGCGGGAGAATATGGATGGCCGTGCTGGAAACCACCATACATGGGGGGCGCAGCCACCTCTCAATCCAATCCTCCGGGATCCGCGCAAATTCAAAGATTTCCGCGATCTGTTCCACGCTTTTCCCGGGAAAAGTCCACTTCGGTGTGGCCGCAGGCATCTTGAAGTGGGAAACCACATGCTCGGAGGCTTCGAGATAGATATAGTGATATTCAATCTCGCCCCACGGGCCAGGTGGACACCGCATGACCCCCGCCTCCTCCCGTGCGGGCGGAGGCACGGGCACGGCGTAGGTGAAGGAAGCCGCCAGTCCTGGGGGGCGCACACGCAGACCGGAGCTAAAAGAAGATGCCATATTTACGGAACAACGCACTTACACCGTATGAACACAACGGCGCAATGGACGTTGCAGAGCAATCGCATGACATTACTGTGACTACTCCAAAAGTCATGCGGTAGCATGACGAAACCTTCGATTTGTGACGGACAAAAGGTGTTTATGCCGCAGGTAAGGCGAACCCTGAAAACGCACGATTTACAGCACCCTGATTAGGAGAGAGTTTCAACATGACGTAATTTTCCCGTTGCGTGAAGGGCCATCGCCGCCTTACTCCCCACGCCCTTTCCCAGACTCTGAATTTATGAAAACGCTCGTCATCGCAGAAAA